>JANWYC010000225.1 GCA_025057245.1 Aquificaceae bacterium
CTAATAGATATACCTAACAGAGTGCTTGAGCTTTTGATTCCTGAAGAGGAATTCAAGAAAAGGATGGAGAACTTCAAGCCTCTGCAGAAGGAAATAAAAAGCCCGTGGCTGAGGAGGTATACAAAGTTCGTAGCTTCTGCCTCTAAAGGTGCTATACTTGAGGTATAATCTAAACTATGAGGCCAATTCTGGACCTTTTACCTTTCTTCCTTTTTATTACTATAGTTCTGGTGAGCATATTAGGTGTTGATGTGATTAAGTTAATAGGAGGTATGGCCATGGGTATATCACCTATTTTGGTTTTGCTAGTGCTACTTATCGTATTTCTTGCAGCCGCAGTAAAAATAGTTCCCGAGTATCAGAGAGCGGTTATCTTCAGGCTGGGAAGGGCTATAGGTGCTAAAGGTCCAGGTCTTTTCATCCTTATTCCAATCATAGATAAAATGGTAAAGGTAGACCTAAGAACTGTCACTCTCGATGTGCCTACTCAGGACATAATAACCAGAGACAATGTTTCTGTAAGCGTGGATGCGGTGGTTTACTTTAGAGTTGTAGAGCCTGTAAAGGCTATAGTGCAGGTGGAAAACTACCTTTATGCCACTTCTCAAATAGCTCAGACTACTCTCAGAAGTGTGTGCGGTGCGGCGGAGCTTGATGAACTCCTCTCTGAAAGGGAAAAACTGAACATGCAGCTTCAGGAGATAATAGACAAACAGACAGACCCATGGGGCGTTAAGGTGGTAGCAGTGGAGCTCAAAAGGATAGACCTTACAGAAGAGCTCCGTAGGGCTATGGCAAGACAGGCGGAGGCGGAGAGAGAAAGAAGGGCTAAAATCATAACCGCAGAGGCGGAGTATCAGGCAGCGCAGAAATTGGCAGAAGCGGCGCAAATACTGGCAACACAACCCATAGCTTTGCAGCTTAGATACCTTGAAACTATACAGAGCGTGTCCAACAAACCTGGAAACACCGTGCTTATACCCATACCTACAGAATTTCTAAAGGTCTTCTTGGGTGAAGGTAAGGTACAAGGTCAGGGTTAACAAGGCAGGTTTAATCTTTATAGGTATTACGGTATTTCTCGGCTTTGCTGCGGTTAACACTGCCAACAACCTTCTTTACATGGTAGTTTCCTACATGCTCTCTTTCATGCTGTTCTCTGGACTCTTCTCCCTATACAACATAAGAGGGCTTGAAGTAGTTCTTCTACCTCCAGAGGAAGTATACGCAGGCACAGAGTTGCCAGTTAGAGTAATAGTAAAAAATCACAAAAGGCTACCTTCTTTCCTTATAGAGCTAAGAAAGGAGAACAGTCGTTGCGTCTTCCCTGTGGTAAGCGTTCAATCAGAAGGTAGTATAAAACTTCTGTTTGAAAGAAGAGGATACTACGAAAGCCTTGATTTAGAGCTTTCCTCTTCCTTCCCCGTAGGTCTATTTGAAAGGTTTTACACTCTGAAAGCCACGCTTAATCTGGTTGTTTTTCCAAAGCCTCTGCCCTGCGGTGAAGTTCATCCGCTAACAAAGAAAGAAGACAAAAGCTCCACGATGCCCGCAAGCAGGAAAAAAGGATACGAAGACATAGCGGGAATAAGAGAATACACCAACGAGCCTATAAAACTGGTCCACTGGAAGCTATCTGCAAAAACGGGGAATTTGTATGTAAAGGACATGGTTGAGGAAACTGCGCCCCCTGTTAT
>JANWYC010000226.1 GCA_025057245.1 Aquificaceae bacterium
CCCAGCGTTGACGCAATCCGTTCGCTAAGGGAGTAGAAGGAGAACTTAACGGATACGTCTCCGTCTGTGAACTTTTCTATAAGCAATACCCTTGAGGTAGTCCACAGATGGGAAAGGCACAAACCTGCAAGAAGACCCACCGCAAGCAAGAGCTCCTGCGTAGAGAGGTAAAGAAAAACAATAAAACCTCCCCAGAGGAAAAACCCTATGGGAAATAGTCTCTCTGCGGAGAACCTGTCAGTAAGAAAACCAAAGAAGAGCCCACCAAAGACACCACCAAAAGCGGAGAGACCTATAATTCTGTATATGCTCTCTTTCTCAAGCCCGTATACTTCCCTGAGATAGACACCCATCATGGCTATAAGAGTGTGAGCTAACTCCATCAGAAGTATCATGGAAGCCATCAAAAGCATAAACCCTTTATCTCTAAACACGTCGCCTATGTGCACCCTTTGTCTTTCCTGAGGCTCGACTAAAAGGACAAAGGAAGAGGCGGAGAGCAGAAAAAACAACAAACCTACCCAGATAAAAGCGGATGGTAGCTTTAAGTAAGGTGCAAGAAAAATCAGAGCAACGGCGGATGCTACATAACCAAAGGACACACCTATGCCAGAGGCAAAACCCTTAGCATCAAAGGATTTAAGCAGGGAATTATAAAACACAAGAGCCTGTTGATGTAAAACCGCAAGCAGCAGAAAAAGAGAGAGGTTAATCCACGGCTTTTCAAAACTAAAAAACAGAGGAAGGCTCATAAGTGGAACGGACAGACTGAAAAAGGTAAAAAAACTCTTTCTCCATCCCCTTTGGTCTGCTAACCTACCCAGCTGTATGGCTACGAGAAAGGAAAGAAAAAAAGACAATCCGTAAAGCGCAGAGTAAACCTTGGTATCAATATGTTCTGTGATGTAAAGTGGATATAAGGTTGAAAAGAGAAGAGCTCCTAACACCGTCTCGCCAGAGTCGTAAAGGGCAAAGGCTGTAAGCCTGAGTTTTTTACTCACCTTTTAAGATACTCGTTCTTATACTTTATGTAGTTCCTTGCGGACTCTTCTATGAGCTTTATCTCCTCTTCCCTAAGCTCCCTTACCACCTTAGCGGGAAAGCCAGCTACGAGAACTCCAGAGGGAAACTTCTTTCCGGGCGTCAGTAAAGCACCAGCGCCTATCAGTGTGTAATCGTCCACCTCAACACCATCCATAACCACCGCACCCATACCCACCAACACATGGTTTCCTATCTTACAGCCGTGTAAGACAACCCTGTGTCCCACTGTTACAAAATCACCTATGAGCGTGGGATGCGTGTCGTGTGTTACGTGAACCACAGAGTTATCCTGTATGTTTGTTCCCTTGCCTATGCGTATGTAATTTACATCCCCTCTTATGACTACTCCATACCACACGGAGGAGTCTTCGCCTATTTGCACGTCTCCGATAACCACTGAGTTCTCTGCGAGGAAAACAGAGGCTGGTATGTTTGGCTTTTTATCTTTGTAGGAAATCACAAAAGACATGCATATATTATCTCACAACAAAAGCATCTGGTGAGAAGTTCTTATCCCACTGCGTGGGGTTGCGATGGTTCTATTCCTTTTACTCGCTACCGTGAGAGGCTGGTAGATGGTTTTAGGTTAGCTTGACTTTCTGTTTTTCTTGTGTTATGATTTATGGTGGTGTTTAATTGATGGGCTGTTGTA
>JANWYC010000227.1 GCA_025057245.1 Aquificaceae bacterium
AAGGAGCGCAGAGGAGCTAGCTAATGACCCAAACGCAAGGAGAAACTTTTTTGCTCACTCAGGGATGGAAAACAACTTGGTCCATGTCAGAAGAGACAACGATGGAAAGTTAGTCTTTAAGTATAGAGAAGAGTTCTACGGCATTATTGACAGGTTCATGTACGAAGATGGGGTGCAATGAGAAAGTTAACTTTTGAGCTGGAGTTTATAACGCCAGCCTTTATAGGTGGTGCGGAGCCGGGTAGTGCGGAGCTAAGACCTGCCAGCTTTGTGGGGCTTTTAAGGTGGTGGTGGAGGGCTCTTAAAGGGCTTGACAAAATGGAGGACTTATACAGGGAAGAATGTGAAATCTTCGGAGGTCAGCTTAGAGAAGGTTCAAGGTCAGGGAAGGTGTGGTTTAAGCTGTGGGGTGAGCCACGAAAAAGCGATAAACCCATGAAAGAGAGATATTCCCTTGAATGGTCCTATATAAATAGGAGACTTGTTGGAGAACATGCGGGTATAGGCTATCTCCTTTACTCTGTAAATTTGAGGACAAGGCACAATTTAGAAAGAACTTTCTTAGAAGCAGGTTCAAAGTTCTGGCTTCAAATTTTTGGAGAAGAGCAGTATCTCAAACATGTGGTGGCTAGCTTGTGGGCTCTGATATACTTAGGTGGTGTCGGATCAAGGTCAAGAAGGGGGGCAGGCAATTTTGACTGTCTCAAAGTTGAGCCTCCTATAGACTGGCTAAGCTTCAAGCCAGACCAGAATATATTTTTGTGGCTTTCTAATAACCTTAAGAAGGCTATACAACTTGTCAACGGAGGTAAGGACTTCTGTGCAAAATACTCTAATCTTTCGCTTTCAAAAATAATGCTTAGCAACGAAGAGTTCGACTCTTGGCAGGGAGCTCTCAACCACATAGGCAAGATCATGATGAACTTTAGAAGAGAAAACAGAAACAGGGTCTTTGAAATGGGAGCTTTTGGACTTCCAATAAGGCACAGTGATGGGAGTTTTCTCAAAGCGGAAAAACATCATAGAAGAGCTTCACCGACAATAATAAAGGTTCTAAGAGTAGAAAACAAATATATATGGATGGTTTTGAAGCTAAGCGGTGAGCCTTTACCAGAAGGGGAGCAACTAATATTCAATAGGCAGAAGGGAAAAATGGACTATTCAATCCTTGAAGACTTTCGTCTATACCTTAGAAAAAACAACCTTGCCAAAAGCTATTTGCTAACAAAGCCAGAGAGTCTGGAAAGGATAACCATATTAATCAAAGAAAACTTAGAGCCACAGCGAATTATTCTCATGGGTTCAAGAGCGAGGGGGGACGCCAGTATTAACTCGCCGATAGACTTGGTAGTAGAAGGAAGTAATGGGAAGCCTCTTAACCTCAAGTCTGTGGATGAGAGGATAAACCTCATTGAGAAAATTACGCCTATGGAAGAGAACGCAATAAACCGAGAGGGGGTTCTGCTTTATGAAAGGAAATAAGCTCCTCATCTTCACCTTCTCACCAGTCCAAAGTTTTATAGCAAGTTCCAGAAAGCTCTTGGACCTTTTCAACGCAAGCTACATACTCTCCCACCTCACTGAAAGTCTGATAGAACACATAGTTCAAAACAACCTCGGCGAGGTCATATACCCAGTTTATGAGCCAAGGCTTAAGGAGAAAAGTCTTGCGGGCTATCCTAAC
>JANWYC010000228.1 GCA_025057245.1 Aquificaceae bacterium
GCATTCACAAACTTTTCGTAATCGGGCTCTTGACAGAGATAAAACTCATTATAGTAGAACTTTTCCACCGCATTTTCTGTTTTTACCTCTGCAAGCACATACAAAACTCTGCCCAACTTTTGCATAAACTTACCCACTACTACATACAGGCTATAAGAGCCCAATATTTCCTTTGTGTTGATGTCTATTATCTCAAGAGAATGTAGGCTTTCGTTTAGCCTCATTCCTAGAGACATATTCTGACTTATGCTATCACAGAAAAGAGTGAGCTTAAGCCCCACTCTTCCACTTTTATCTTTGTATCCATAGGTGCTAACCAAGTCCTTTAGATTAATCCTCCATACTCCCCTGTTGAAGGTAAATAAAGTTATCATACTTTTAGAGTTAAGTCTTGTGGTCTTTATTTCAAGTCTACCACCTAGGTCAGGTATGGGTATGTTGTTTTCAGAAACTCCAAGAAGTTTTTCAAAAGTGTAGCCTATACCCGTATTTCCCCTTCTCATGGAAGGAACAAAGCCCATAGCTTTTATTTCTCTAAGTCGCTTTATTAAATCCTGCTTTCTCATGGTTTTTTCATGACTACTATGTGTTCGCTCTTCATGGTGTGCTCTTTCTGACCAGTAACATTAGAAGGGGAATTCATCAAGGGCATCCTCTTGTTATGTATGTTCCTATGTAAGGTTTCCACATGAAACAGACCCAAACTTTCAAAGAGCTCCTTCACTATGTCAGAAGTGGGAATCTCTACTCCTGCTACCCTTCTGTTGCCTACCACAAAGCATAGTATTCCGTCTTTCTCTAAACCATACGCTATGTTTTTGCAACACTTTTGAAGGTCGGAAAAGAAACTATGCACTTCTTCTGCACGCCTCTTGTTTATGCTCGTAAGGAGCTTGTATGTTTTCTGGAAAGATTCAGAATATACAGGTTCTGACACACTTTCATTTCTACCACCAAGAGACATTCTGTCTAAGTCTCCCAAAACATCTCCAAAGGGATTCATGCCCGAAAGCCACTCAAGACTAAAGCTGGAAAACTGCCCGTAAGCCACCGTAGTTTTGCTATCTCCGTAAGGGGGAGAGGTTATAACTATATCGTAACCTTTAAAGGGTATAGGAAGCCTAACATCGTGAAGAAAGAGATTTGGACTAGCTTCTATGGGGTCATCTTTTAGCACCATTTCGTATGAAACCACGAGCTCAAGGAAAATTTGTATAGGCTTAGGGTCAAAGCGTCTAAGCTCTTCTTCTGAAAGCCTAAACCTCTTAAACTCGCCTCTACGGTTATTAGAAGATAGTCTAACAGTTTGTGAAAAAGCGGTAAGAATAAGTGGGAAGAAGGTTTCTTTCGCATAATTTTTTATGGCTTTTCTTATCTTTCCTAACTCTTCTATAACACTTTCTTTAAACCAGTAGTGTATATTTTTCACCTCTGGCACATCTGGTTCTGTCTTCTGTATTCTTTCTACAAGGTCATCTATTGGAACGGGCTTCTTAGGCGTGTAAGCTCTCGTTTGAGCTATAAGTAAGGCAAGGGGATTAATGTCTGTGCCATACGCTATAAGACCTTTTTTTAGAGCTTGAACGAGAGATACACCACTTCCACAGAAAGGGTCGTAAAGTGCTTTTTTACCCTTCCCGTATGTTTCAAGGAGGTAGTCCACAAGTTTGTAATGAAGCAT
>JANWYC010000229.1 GCA_025057245.1 Aquificaceae bacterium
TTTAGGTTCTTCTTTTATTAGTCCAAGTTTTTCTATTCTTTTTTCAAGGTGTTCAAAAAGTGCTATGTCTTTTTCTATGTCTTGTAAGAATTCTTTCTTTCTCTTAAATTGAGAAAGTTTGTAGACTTTGTGGTATTTCTTTATCTGCTCCTTTTCCAGTTCTTCTTCTTCCGCATATTCCTTTAATTTTCTTTCTATTTCTTCTTCTTCCGTCTCTTCTAAAAGGTTTTTCATAAGTCTTTCGTCAAGAACAAAGTGGTTGGTTTTAGTGGCAAATTCAAGAACCTTGATGTGAGCTTCTTTGAAGTTTCTTAGGCTCTGCAAGAAAGCCCCAAGAGAGCTCTCAAACCGTTTTACCATCAACTTTCTCATGAAGCCGTAAAGGTTGCTTTGATATAACAGGTCAAATTTGTCTTCTTTGTCTTCATTTTCATACCTTGCAGGATAGTAGATGGCACCGGCGAAGCGTCCTCCTTCTTCCAAGGGGGCAAAGGATTGAATAACTTCGTCATAAAAGCCTAACTGTTCTTTGGTGAGTTCAAAAAACCATTCTTGCGGGTCTTTAACTTCTGGCAGGTCTATTTTTTCTTCGTAATGCTTAAGGTCAAGTCGGTTGCGTCTTATAACTACTGGGTTAAGAATGTGTTTTATCTTCTTGGAAAGATTTTTAGCCCTTTGGTTTACCTTTTGTAAATCTATTTCTGTGATAAACAATTCGTTGTGGAAAAGAGACCTATAATAAGCTTTAGCTTTTTCTCTTTGTTTTTCCTTTTTTGAATTATGATAGTGTCTAATGTAGGCTATTTTTTTGTATTCGCTTTCATACTTTGCAAATTTGCTATAAAGGTCTTCATCGAGGACTATGCTTGATTTTTGGGGCACAGTAAAAAGTTTTATGAGACTAAAGAGGTCTGAAGGCCTGTTATTAAAGGGCGTGGCGGTAAGAAGAATTACTTGCTTGCCCCTACATATTTCTCTTAACAGGTGATATCTTTGTGTCTTTTCGTTCCTAAACCGGTGAGCTTCATCTACTATAACCACTTGTATATCCGGTCGCTTACACACGTAGTTTAGAGCTCCCCTTAGGTTGCCCAAGGAAAAAACTTTCCAGTGATAAAGTTCGAAGTCTTCTAAATACTTGAGCCAACCTGCATTTTCATTGCCTATCAAATGAGGCGGGCATATCACTATGCCCTTTCCACCAAGGGCTTTGGCGGTTAAACACGCTATTACCGTTTTGCCAAGACCTACCACATCCGCTATTAGAGTTCCATTGTGAATTTTTATATTAGCTACCGCCTGAGATACTGCTTCAAGTTGATATGTAAAGGGTCTGTAGCCTTTTTCTTCCATGAATTCTCTTAAGTCCTTGGGCACTTCTCCCGCGTGCAATTCAAGGTAAAGTTTTAAAAGATACGCGTAGGCTTCAAAAGGCGTTATTTCTTTAAGCATGGTTTGAGTTTCAATTACTTCCAGAATTTGTTTTACGTCTTTTTCCGTAAGTTCTACAGAATTCGTCCAAAGATGGTTGAAGTATTTTTCCGCTTCTTCAAAGCCATAGTCTTTTACTTCTACGTTAAATTCTTCCTGTAAAGAAAGCCCTGCCTTGGTAAGATTGCTACTGCCCGTTATAAAAAGGTTGGGTAACACCCTGC
>JANWYC010000022.1 GCA_025057245.1 Aquificaceae bacterium
AGACACTTCTCTCCTTCAAGAGTTAGAAAACCTCAGTAAAGCCTTCAAAATCCCTTACAGGTATGCCAAATACATGAAACTTGAACACTTCGGGGAATTCTCCAAAATCTTCCACTCTGAGCTAATAGACATGGAAGCAGACTTTTTCAGGAGGAAGGGAAGGCAGGATATAGCTAAACATCTTGAAAGCATAAGGGCTCAAGCGGACAAAGGTATTCTACTGAGAATCGGCAAACACGAAGGCTATCTTAGCACCACCATAATGGCTATAATCAAGAAGAGGAATAGAGAGCTCTTTGATAGGATTTTTATGGAAAGCCAGCCTACGCCGAGACAAGAAACTAACAAAACTCGTCGTGTAAACTCTCAAGGTAAAACCTTTGGTTGGATTTTGTTGGAGGTTTGACCCTTCTTCTAAAGCGTAGAGCATAACTTTACGCAGAAAGTGAGAATGTTTTAAATTCCTACAAGAAAGAAAAGACAAGGCTTATAGCTTGTAGCTTGCATGTATTGGAAACCTGGAACTCGTCTAAATGGTTAGGTGTGGTCAGGAGGGATGGATGTTGGACGGGTTGAAAGGTTTAGTTTATCGGGGGTTTAAGTGATATATTTTATATCATGGAAAAAGTTTTCATTTATGATACCACTTTAAGGGATGGCTCTCAGGCTGAAGGTGTGAACTTCTCACTTGAGGACAAACTGCGCATCATTCAAAAACTAGACGAGTTTGGTATTGATTACATAGAGTGTGGTTGGCCCGGTGCAAATCCCAAAGATACAGTGCTTTTTGAAAGGCTAAAAAAGCATAAACCCTCACACGCAAGAGTTGTTGCCTTTGGTTCAACTCGGAGACCGGGCAAGAAGGTAGAAGAGGACCCACAAGTGGAAAACCTCATAAGGTCAGGTGCAAAGACCATAACCATATTTGGTAAAAGCTGGGATTTTCACGTGGAGCATGCACTTAACACCACACTTGAGGAAAACTTGGCTATGGTTTACGAAACTGTCGCCTTTCTAAAAAGGCACGCAGAGGAAGTGGTTTTTGATGCGGAGCATTTCTTTGACGGATACAAGGCAAACCCTGATTATGCCATTGAGGTTCTCAGGTCAGCCTTGCAGGGTGGTGCGGACTGGGTGGTGCTATGCGATACCAACGGTGGATGTTTGCCCCATCAGGTTTACGAGATAACAAAAAAAGTTAAAGAAGTCTTCCCTGAGGCGAACATAGGCATTCACGCTCACAACGACTCAGACACTGGTGTGGCAAACTCACTTATGGCAGTTCTTGCTGGTGCAAGGCAGGTGCACGGCACTATTAACGGCATAGGGGAACGCACTGGGAACGCTAATCTCTGCTCCATAATACCAAACCTACAACTGAAAATGGGCTTTAGAGCTGTGAGAGAAGAGAGTCTAAGAAAACTTATGGAGCTGAGCCATTTTATATCGGAGATTTCCAACATGCCACTGCCGAAGAACATGCCTTTTGTGGGAGAGAGTGCCTTTGCTCACAAGGCGGGTGTGCATGCCTCTGCGGTGATGAAGCACGCAAGCACTTACGAACACATAGACCCATCTCTGATAGGAAACCGGAGGAAGATAACCGTTTCAGACCTGTCTGGTAAAAGCAACATACTTTACAAGTTAAGGGAGATGGGTCTTCAGGTGGACGAGAGGTCCCCGGAGATAGTTAAGCTGGTGGAGAAGATAAAAGAGCTGGAAAAGGAGGGCTATCACTTTGAGGCTGCGGAGGCTTCCTTTGAGCTTCTTTGCAAAAGACACTTTGGTCTGGTAAAAGACTACTTTAACCTTGATGCTTACAGAGTGCTTATAGCAAAGAGAAGCACAGATAACCTACCCGTCTCGGAGGCTACGGTAAGGCTTTATGTGGAAGATGTCAAACAGCATACCGCCGCCTTAGGCAACGGTCCTGTGAGCGCTCTTGACAGAGCTCTGAGAAAGGCTTTGGAAGAGTTCTATCCTAACCTTAAAAACGTCCAGCTTATAGACTACAAGGTTAGAATAGTTAACGAGTCGGAGGGAACGAAGGCAAAGGTAAGGGTGCTTATTGAATCCACTGACGGAGAGAGAAAGTGGGGCACTGTGGGCGTCTCGGAGAACATCATAGAAGCCTCTTGGATAGCGCTTACAGACAGTCTTATATACAAACTACACAAAGACCAAGAGGAAGGTATAATTTAGTTTTATGAAAAGATTGTTGCTTCTCCTACCCTTTATACTATCCATGGGTGAACCCGTAAGGGACGAAAGGCTCAGGGTTGAGGTGGAAGACAAGTCAGGTGTAAGGCACAGTATGAAAGGTATATTGTGCAGTGGGAGAGCATACTTAAAACTCAGAGAAGGTAATGTGGAATACTCTGTGGATTTTTCAAGCCTTAGGAGCTTGGAAGTGCTCTCTCAAGAGGGTCAGCAAATAAGGGTAAGGCTCACCTTCAGAGGTAGGAGCTCCAAAGAATACAGCCTGCCATCGGATTTATACTGCAAGGGTGGTTCGCAGATAGGAGAAGCAGGCTTTTACCTTAGGGATGTGAAGACTATATTATTTACCGTAGAGGAGAGATAACATGAAAAAGTTTAAGCTCCTTAGTCTTTTGGTGGCTACCTTTGTGGTGGGCTTCTTCTTCGGCAATGCTATTGCCTCTCAGGGTGGCAAACAGGAAGATGAGTATAGATACTTCAGGCTTTTCACAGATGTGTTTAAAACAGTAAAAGAAAACTACGTAGGTGAAGCCAGCACTAGAGACCTCATTTACGGAGCTCTGAACGGTATGATGAAGTCTCTTGACCCTTTCTCAGCCTTTTTTACGCCAGAGCAATACAGAGAATTTAAACAGGAAACGGAGGGAGAGTTTGGTGGTGTGGGCATAGAGATAGGCATGGAAAAGGGAAGGCCCATAGTTATATCACCCATAGAAGGCACGCCTGCCCATAGAGCGGGAATGAGGTCAGGTGATGTGATAATAGAAATTAACGGTGAGGACACTTCCAACATGTCCCTCACAGATGTGGTAAAAAGGATAAGAGGTAAGCCCGGCACCAATGTGAACCTTACCATAATCAGGAAGGGTTCTGATAGACCTATAAAAGTGGAGTTAGAAAGGGCTGTTATAAAGATAGAGAGCGTAAAGTGGACAAGAATAGATAACATAGGATACATAAGGCTCAGTCAGTTTACGGATGGTGTTAGTAAAGACGTGGATAGGGCTATAAGAAGCCTTCTATCTCAGGGAGTAAGGGGCATCATATTAGACCTCAGGAACGACCCTGGGGGTTTGTTAACTGAAGCTATCAACGTATCTGAGCTATTTCTTAGAGAGGGTAAACTTATAGTCTACACAAAGACTAAAAAGGGCGAGATTAGCAGATACTTCTCAAGGAAGAAAAACGTAATGGATGAAGGCATTCCTCTAGTGGTTTTGATAAACAGGGGTTCAGCCAGCGCTTCGGAGATAGTGGCGGGCGCACTTCAAGACCACAAAAGAGCTATCATAGTGGGCGAAAAGAGTTTTGGTAAGGCATCGGTTCAGAACATAATAACCCTTGAGGACGGCTCCGCCATCAAGCTAACCGTAGCACACTATTACACGCCATTAGGAAGACTTATAGACAAAAAGGGTATACAGCCAGATGTGGAGGTTAAGATGAGAGAGGAGGAAGAGGAAAGACTACAGGAGTATATAAGGCAGAAAAGGATTGAGGGTGCTACAGGTTTGGTCTTAGAGCCTTCCCTTGACCCTCAACTTAACAAAGCTATAGAAATTATAAAAACTGGTTACAAAGCACATGCCCGTGACCTTAGCCGTTGAAACCTCCTGCGACGAAACCGCCCTGTGTCTTTACTCAGAGGAGGGCGTGATAGGGGATATTTTGCTATCTCAAGCTAAGGTGCATTTTCCTTACGGTGGTGTGGTGCCGGAGCTCTCCGCTCGTGAGCATACGAGAAACCTCCTTCCTTTACTGGATAAGCTACTAAAAGACACGGGCTTTGATATAAAAAAAGTGGACTTTATATCCTTTACCCTTACGCCCGGGCTTATTCTCTCTCTGGTGGTGGGCGTGAGCTTTGCAAAGTCTTTAGCCTTCTATCTTCAAAAACCTTTAGTGCCAGTGCATCACTTAGAAGGTCATGTCTACTCAGTGTTTTTGCAGAGAAGGGTAGATTATCCTTTCTTAGCCCTCATAGTGTCTGGTGGACACACGGACCTCTACCTTATTGAGGATTTTGGAAGGTACGTTTTTCTTGGTGGCACTCTGGACGATGCGGTGGGTGAGAGCTACGACAAAGTGGCAAAGCTAATGGGTCTTGGGTATCCGGGAGGTCCAGTGGTGGATAAACTCGCAAGCGCAGGAAAGCCCGTCTACCAGCTACCCAGACCTATGATGGATGAAGACAGTCTCAACATGTCCTTTAGCGGTTTAAAGACCGCAGTAAGGCGTATTGTGGAAAGCTTGGATTATTCAAAAGAAGACCTCTGTTCCTCCTTCCAGAGTGCTGTTATGGATATTTTGGAGAGAAAGGCGCTGCTCGCCATGGAAATGACCGGTGTGAGAAGGCTTGTGGTGGTGGGTGGCGTATCAGCCAACGCAGAGCTGAGGCGCAGGTTTTCAGAGCTCTCAGAACGGTTAAACTTTGAACTTCACATCCCACCCCCTAAACTCTCCACGGATAACGCCCAGATGATAGCCTACGCAGGCATGGAGAGGTTTAAGCGTGGCATAACCGCGCCAGAGGACATAAACCCAGAACCAAACACCCCCCTTGAAGTCTTTGGCGGGCAGTGGAGTTAGCCACTGAAGCTTTACAAAAAGCTCAAGAGGCTATGGCTGAAGACTCATCAAGTGTTTGATTATTAGAAACGCCAATATACCTACCACGAATTTGTAAAAAAAATCATAAGAACTTTGTTAAGGGTAAGGTGCTTATTAGACAGTTAGATGTTAGTCAAACCAGTTGAGTCAAAAGGGCGTCTCCTTTATCCGTTAAGGATACTAAAGTCCATGCGGGTTAAGGGTAAGAATCATCGCCTAATCCTTAACTTTCTGGGTTGTTCTTTAATCTTCTGCCTAAGACTCTGAAAATCCCGAGAGTCTTCCAACTGAGGTAAACTAAGCACTTTTAAGCTCTCTTCAAAAGAACTCTTAAGGTCCATCAGCTTCATGTTCTTTATGTAATTGGGTATAAGATGATATTCTTCCCTACGCAAGGCTTCAAGAAGTTTTAACGCATGGAGGGAAAGTTTCAAATTGTCCACATCCACACCCTCAAAGCCAAACTTATACAGCCCAGCCAGCAAGACCGCTTCGTGGTAGTTTAGCTGGTAGTGTTCCTCTTTTGTTTTAGGTTCTACCTTTAAAAGCTTGTCCTGAAGACTGGATATGGAAAGCCCTGTTTCCTTTGAGAGCTCTTTTAGAATCTCAAACCTTTTAACACCGTCTGTTATAAAACTACAGAAATAAAGCAGGTTCTCAAAAGCCTCTTTATTGCCTTCTTTTACCTTCTGCAAGAGCTCCTCCTGAATATCCTGTGCCTTGTCCATTAAATCCCTTAATGCTTTAGGGTCTTTTCTCACAAAAGAGTCGGGGTCTTCTCCCTCTGGAAGATAAACCACCCTGACGCTTAGCCCAGCCTTGAGAAGGTATGGCACCGATGACCTTACCGCTTTCCTGCCAGCGTTGTCTCCGTCGTATAGCAGTAAAACCCTTTTTGTAAACCTTGAGAGAGTTATAGCGTGCTCCTCAGTAAAAGCGGTGCCCAGTGGTGCTACGCAGTTCCTTATGCCTTCCTGCCACAGGCTCATAAGGTCAAAATAACCCTCTACTAAGACCACTTCGTCCGCTTCTTTTATGTATTCCTTAGCCTCGTGTAGCCCAAAAAGAGTAGACCTTTTTTTAAACACCTGCGATTCTGGAGAGTTTACATACTTAGGATTGCTCCCATCAAGGCTTCTTCCACCAAAGGCTACCACTCTTCCACTCACATCTTTTATAGGTATAACAA
Organism: Aquificaceae bacterium; assembly: GCA_025057245.1. Taxonomy (GTDB): domain Bacteria; phylum Aquificota; class Aquificia; order Aquificales; family Aquificaceae; genus Pampinifervens. Next base: position 6,020 of record JANWYC010000022.1, read on the forward strand.
TCCTGTTCCTAAAAAGGTCTCTGTATATTCCATCCTCCACCTTTGTAAGGTTTCCGCTCCTTTCGTAGGCTTGGATTAAGCCCTCTTCCCTGAGCATCTTCAACAAACCGTCCGTGTTTCCCGCAAACCCTAAGAAAAACTTACTTATGGTTTTTGAGCTAAGACCCCTATCTCGCAGGTAATTGATAAAGTGCTGGCTTTTTTTAAGCTCTTGATGGTAAAAGTCCGCAACCCTTTCAAGGGCTAAAAGTAGTTCGCTGTCCTTTTCTTTCCTTTCCAACTTTATAGGCAGGTTATACCTTTTAGCGAGACTCTCTATAGCCTCCCAGTAGTCCAGCCCTTCATACAAAGATATGAACTTGACCGCATCCCCGCCCACTCCACAGCCGAAGCACTTAAAAATACCCTTAGAAGGAGAAACATAGAAAGACGGCGTGTCGTCAGGATGGAACGGGCATCTGGCAACATAGTTATTGCCCACTCTCTTCAGCTCTATGTATGAGGATATGACATCCACTATGTCTATCTTTCCTATTATGTCTCTGAGGGTGGGCATAGGATAAATTATAGGCTATGAGGGTAGCCCTGACACGAAGTCAGGAGGACATACAGAAAGACAGGAAAATCTTTGAGGAACAACACTTTGAGGTGGTGGAGCTTCCTCTGATAGAGGAGAAGGTTCTTGACTTTAAAGTGCCAGATATGGAGTTTGACTTAGTTGTCTTTCAAAGCCCAAGAGCGGTAAGGCTTTTTCTCTCAAGGTATAAGCTAAAGGGGGAGAGGGTGCTGGCGGTAGGTGAAAAAACCGCAAAGGAAGTGGAGAGGTTTGGCTACAGCGTATGGGCTAAGCCAGAGAATTACTACGGAGAAGAGCTCGTTGCCATGCTCAAAGGTCTTTCTGGAAGGGTGCTTATTCCCAGGTCTGCGGTGGGTAGGGACGAGGTGATAGATGGTCTAAGGGAGCTCGGTTTTGAAGTAGTTCCAGTAGAGGTTTACAGTATAAGAGAGAAGATTTACAAGAAGGAGGAGCTCTTAAACAGGCTTGCCAAGGTAGATGCGGTGGTCTTTGCCAGCCCTTCTGCGGTAAGGGGTCTTCTTGCAAACTTGCAAAAGGAAGAGATACAAAGAGTTATCAAAGATAATAAAATTACAGTATGCATTGGTAAAACTACACAAAACTTCTTCCAAAAAGAGCTGGGTCTAACCTGCCACATTCCAGAAAAACCAACCATGGAAAAGGTTGTGGAACTACTTAAGAAGATGGCATAAATTTTGTATATAGTAGGTTATGAAACAGAAAACCCTGTCTGAGTCTGTAGAGTTTGAAGGTGTAGGCATACATACGGGAGAAGTATCAAAAATAGTTCTACATCCCGAGAAAGCAGGCACTGGCGTCAGGTTTATGGTAAAGGGTAAGTATATACCCGCAAGCTACAAGTATGTTTTAAAAACAGACCATGCTACTCTGTTGGGAAAGGATGGAATCACTGTAATCACCGTGGAACACCTTTTGGCAGTTCTCTATATGCTCGGCGTGGACAATTTAACTATTGAGTTTAAAAAAGGCAACGAAGTGCCAATCCTTGACGGAAGCGGTTATTACTTTTACAAAATACTTAAGGGTATCACCTCAGAACTGAGCGAGAAGGCAAGGGTTATTGAAATAAGAAAAAGCCTTGAGGTGAAAAATTGTAATGCTTACATAAGCGTAGAGCCTTATCACGGTTTCTGCGCCCTTTACAGAGGCTATGTTAAAGGTTTACTTGAAGAGGGTGTTGCCCAATACTGTGGTAATGCGAAGGAGATTATCTTCGCAAGGACGTTCTGTTACGAGGAGGAAGTGGAGTATTTGCGTCAAAAGGGTCTTGCAAAAGGTGGAAGTTTAAAAAACGCAGTGGTTATAGGAAATGGCTTCGTTCACAACCCAGAGGGATTAAGGTCAAAGGACGAGCCCATAAGACATAAGCTACTTGACCTGCTTGGAGACCTTAGCTTACTCGGTGCAAGGATAAGGGGAAGGGTGTTTTCCCACTTGGGAGGTCATACTCTTAACTACGCCTTTGTGAAGAACCTTGCGGAGATTTCCTTTTCTACCAGTTTCACATCTTCTTGCGTGTCTACTCCATGATAGTAGTTATCTGTGATTATAACCTTGATGGGATAGCCTTTTTCTAGAAGTCTCAACTGCTCAAGGGATTCAAGCCTTTCCAACTCACCCTTATTCATGCGAGTGAAGTCCATTAGAACCTCCTTTCTAAAAGCGTATATACCCACGTGTTTTAAAGGGTATGTATGTGAGAGCTCTCTCATGTAGGGTATTGCTGACCTTGAAAAATAAAGAGCTGTTCCGTCCCTTTTCAGAACTACCTTAACAGAGTTAGGGTCGTGGTAAGCCTCTGGGTCTTTCACCGCAAGGGTTGCCACTGGGTATTCTTCAAGAGCTTGAAAAAGTTTAGCTATGTCCTCTTCATAAACAAAGGGTTCGTCACCCTGATAGTTTATGACAAAGTCTACCTCCTCTTCCGCTACCGCAAAGGCAACCCTGTCGCTTCCAGAAGGGAGGTCTGATGGCGTAAACTTTACCTCCACTGGCAGGTCTCTTACTAAGTTTGCAATTTTTTCACTGTCAGTGGCAAGAATAACCCTCTGATTTGTTTTTAAACAACCTTCCACAACCCACCTTATAAGAGGCTTACCCAGTATATTTACCAGTGGTTTTTCTGCCATTCTTGCAGAGTTTAATCTTGATGGGATAACCAAGACCCTTTTCATTTAATGGATATGTATACTATAAAGGATAAAAGTAAAAGCACCACAAGTATAAAAGAAATAAGAAGCTTTCTGTAAGTGTTTAACTCATCAGAAAGGGATTTTATGATGTCATCTTTGCTCTTTGATGAACTCTCAATATTCTGTATGTATTTGACTAAGCTCTCCACCTTTTCCGTAAGCGATGATTTCTCCGATTCAAGTTTGAAAATCTTATCTTGCAAAGATTGTTTTTCAAACTTGACGTTCTCCAGCTCTTTTTTACACTCCTCCAGTTTCTCTACAGACTCTCTGAATTTGTCATACTGCGACTGCATAGTAAATAAAATTATAGTATAAACTTCTATACACACGTCGGGTGAGAAATTACCCATGACGGAGTTCTCCTCTGAAAAAGCTGTAATCAATGGAATAACCATAAATATACGCAAGCAAAGTTATTCCTTTTCTTCACATGTTTATGGTATTGAAACTTTTCACACAGCCCATCACACCCTGAGGAGAGATTGGAAAAATTACAACAAGGAATTTTTGCTTGTCTAAAAAGACTTTCTAATGCTTGATAATCCGCAACTTCAAAGTTTGAATCTGACCGCTGGAGAACTCAGAAAACTTTTGTGAATCAGGGATTAGGAGTTTATTAGAGGGTTAGATATTAGACACAACATTAATAAACCGGTCCTTCTCTCTATTCTTGCATATACCACACTCTTAAGCCTACAGATGTATGGGAATTCCTTTCCCACAGGGTTTCCACGTTCAGTATTTTTGGTTTGTTTAGCTTTATCCACTGATTAACTTGCTCTTAAAGTAGCTGTTCCATGCTTTCGTCTTTGAAAGGTGTCATTTTGCGGTAGAAATCTTTGTAACGAACTTCCATCAGGTTATTTCTTCCTCCGCATAGGACACAACAACTCTTGCAGGTCTCAAAATCCTATCGTGTAAAAAGTAACCTTTTCTTTCAACTCTAAGCACTGTGTTGGATGGCACGCTTTCGTTGTATTCTCTTTCAACAGCCTCGGCTAAATACGGGTCAAATTCCTTCCCTTCAATGTCTATCTCTCTTATACCATGCTTTTCAAGTATTCTTAGGAGCTCTTTGTATATTAGCTCAAACCCTGCCTTAAACCCTTCTATTTCCAGACTTTCGTACTCGAAGGCTCTTTGGAAGTTATCCACTATTTCAAGAAGGTCAAGGGCGAGCTTCTCGTGCCCGTATTTCCTTGCCTCCTCCATATCCCTTCTGTATCTTTCCTTAAAATACTCAAACTCCCTCTGAAGGTCTACATACCTCTGGTTAACAATCCTTGCAGTTTGCTCTAACTTTAAAACCTTTTCCTCAAGCTCTTTTATTCTTTGCTCTTTAAGGTCTAATTCCTGCTCTATTTCCTGTCCCGTCTCTTCTAACTGCGGTTTTTCCTCCTGCATAAAAATATAGTATATACTAAATGCAGTGTTGGTTACTAATAACCGCGAGAACGTTTGAGAATTATCTCATGGGCATATGACAATAACTCTACACCGCATGTGGAAAAACATAAAAAACTTAGCTTCAAAAGTGTCATAAGATTCCAGATAATGAACCTTACCAATACAAATACACTCGCAAGCTCGTGTAGCCTCGTATCATCCCTATCACTACAAGCCCTCCTCACATTCCCAAACAACTGCTCAACCTTATACCTACTCCGCTCACATATCTTCCTCTAATACCTCTCATCCTCATACCTCTCCTTTACTAACTTCCTGTATCTATTCCTCACCTCTTGCCTCGTCCTCTCACTTATCGGAGTTACACACTTGATTTGTCTCTGCTCAA
>JANWYC010000230.1 GCA_025057245.1 Aquificaceae bacterium
CAAACTTACTCCAAAACTCTCGCATATACCAGAAATAGTAGATAGCATATGAAGGTAGGCTATGTTTTTTTCCAAAGACTTTGTAAATTCCATGGGAAGTTTTACATAGTCCATCAGGTCTAATATCTCGATGGAATTGACAATAGAGTTTCCCGAAGCTCCCAGATTGTCCAAACAGAATTTGAAGCCCTTTTCTTTGAATTTTTCCACAGCCTTCCTGAGAAAGTCTATTGCTCCGACACGGTCAGCATCCGTTATTTCAAGTATAAGTTTTTTAGTGTCAAGCCGTCTCTCAAAGACCATGCTAAGAGTGATAGATTGTTCGTTGCTGTATTCGTGGACCAGTTGCAGAGCTGAAATGTTTATAAAGTAAAGGTGGTCGTCCAACGGTATGCTCTCTATAGCCTTTTTCCTACACATGGTATCCACTTGTGGAACGATATCATACTTTGCAGCCATCTCAAAAACCTGCTTGGGACTTACATCCTGTCCGCTGTTTCTAAATCTGCTGAGAACTTCAAACCCTATGACCTTCCACTCCTTCACATCTACTACAGGCTCAAAAACGCTGTATATCTCAGTGGTTCTTATAAGCTGTTCAAGAACTATATGTTTACCAGAAGACTTACCGACAATCATGACATCTTTTCACCTCCTTACCTTTGGTAAGTCCCCAAGTAAACGACTACCCCAATTATATAAGTTAGTGACTTTTGTTAAGTTTTTATTAAAATGAGATGTAGAGAAAAGGCTACTGAAGGAACTCTTTTGACAACTCAGTCCTTATAATTCAGAACTTGCCAAACGTTCAAAAAACTTCAGTTTGGTGACTGACAAGGCTCAATTTAGACAAAGTTGCCCCAAACAAGGAAAAATGAGCTTATAATACTTTGTCTAAAAATACTTCCTGATGCTCCACACTTAGCAACTTCAGGATTTGAGCCTGACTATGCAAGAACTCCTTATGAATCAGGGACAAGAGATTTATTAAACGGTTAGATATTAGCACGACATTAGTAAATCATAGCCAAAATGTGCTTGACTTCCTGAGTATAGATTCCGGAGCTTTCCAAAAAATGGGTTAACTCTTTTTTCAACTGCTGTATTTCATAACTCAAGGCTTCTCCGTAGACGCAGTAAAAACCGTCTCTGTCTTTATAGTCATCTACCATTTGAAAGAAAAGCCCAAACCCAAGCCCTGCGTTTTCAAGAGAGTTCAGGAGTTCCCACTTTTTAGCTATCACGCCGCCAGCCAGAAAGCAGAAGGAGAAAAGTTCAGCTGTCTTTTTCAGGCTTATTTCTTTATTATCTGATAATTTTTTAACATCCAACACCTGACCACCCACCATACCCTTATAGCCAGATTTTACCGCAAGCTCCCTAATTAAGAAAAGGAGTTCTCCCTCAGAAAGGGTGCGAAAGTTTTCAGGATTTGACAGCACTTCAAAGGCGTAAGTAAGCAAAGCATCCCCAGCAAGAAGCGCCATATCCTCGCCGAAGACCACATGACAGGTAGGCTTACCTCTTCTAAACTTGTCATCGTCCAATATAGGCAGGTCGTCGTGTATCAGTGAATAGTTGTGTATCATTT
>JANWYC010000231.1 GCA_025057245.1 Aquificaceae bacterium
AAGTCTTATGGTTGTACTTCTTGTTCCCATTGGTCTTATTGTTGCAAGGCTTTTGGGCTTTAGCCCGACAAAAAACCTGTATGTAGCTCTTGAGACCATATCCGCAAATCTTTGCTGGCTACCTCCCCTTGCTGGAGTCCTGTGGGAAAGGAAAGCTAAAAAAGAGGGTAGAACATGAAAAAGCTTGCGCATACCACTAACACGATGGTCTTATACCTTACTACAGCCAGGCCTCAGCAAGAACAAAAAGGTAGGATGAAGCACTTTATCTTCTTAATCCTCAGGAAAGTTTCAAAAGTGCAAGAAATAGAAGGACAGTCCTACCCAGCCCTTACGAGAATTCATCCTCCCTTTACCTATTTTGGCATAGCTTTACCAACAATAACTCTTCTGGTAGAACTTTTTTACATATTTAGGAGAGAAAAAGCAGAGGACCTTTGTCTTTTTCTTAGCCTACTGACCACCGTATCGCTTATGGCTTCAGCCCTTACGGGTTATCTAGTGCATAAGGGCATAGGGTACATAACTATACTATCATCCCCCACTCTCTCATTAAGGGTGCAGTATGCCTTCTTAGGCTGGTCCTTTCTAAAAGCTCTTTACGTGGCAGGCTTGTTTATTTGCATTCTATATGTGTTCCTCAATGGAGGTTAAGCCGTGAGATGGTTTTTAATTCTTTTTCTAATTCCCTTAGTGGGTTTTTGCGGTGAGATTATAGCCTATTACAGCCCGTCCTGTAGCTGTTGCACATCCTACTTTTCCAAGCTGGAGGAGGAAGGCTTCAAGATAAGAAGGGAGAAGAAAAGCCCGGAAGAGCTCATGAACATCAAAAGTCAGCTCAAAATACCTCCACAACTAAGGTCCTGCCACACCATGGTTTACGAGGGAAGGTTCATAGAGGGGCATGTGCCTCCCGAGGGCGTAAAAAGGCTGATAAAGGATGAAAAATTAAAGGGCGTGGCTTCTCTTCACGGAAAGAAGAGTGCTTTGGGTGGGTTTGAAGATAGCTACTACCTTGTTAGAGAAAATCAAGCTCTGGAGGTAAAGCCATGAAACAGCTTATTCTTTTGATGATTTTTCCCCTTCTTGTTTTATCCCAGCCAAAGGAACCACCTAAGGGTGAGCGCTGTGTGGTTTGCGGAATGGATGTGAACATGGAGCCAAGGCTCACCTCTTCTCAGGTAAAACTAAAGGATGGCTCTTACAGGTATGCGGAGTCTCCCAAACACATAATACAGTTCTACTTAGAAAACAAGGAGAAAGTAGCCGAGGTCTGGGTCAAGGACTACAGGAGCGGTAAGTGGATAGATGGAAAGAAAGCCTTCTACATACACACCTCCAGCGGTCCCATGGGCCATGACCTCATACCCTTCCAGAGCAGGATAGAAGCCCAAAAGGAGGCAGGAAAAGGCAAGGTTTACCGATTGACGGACATGGACAAGTCTCTTCTTCAACGCTTAGAAAAAGGGCATATCCACTAACATGAAAGCCCTTGCAGGCTGGATACTAAAAAACAGGCTCTTAATCCTCGTGCTTAGCGCCTTCCTTCTCCTTTA
>JANWYC010000232.1 GCA_025057245.1 Aquificaceae bacterium
TATACACGAAAGAAGCCTCGTAGAGCCAGAGAGAATTTTAAGGAAAGAGAGGCTTGTGGTTGACGGTATTGACGTATCTGGGGACTGGAACCTTATCATCCTTCCCAGAGTTATAAACGATTACGACCTGGACTTTGCCAAGGAAATCGTAAACTCACCGGACGGCAAAACCATAAATCAGTGTTATCAGTGCTCCTATTGCACCGCTTCCTGCCCAGTGCACAACTACTGGGATGAGAGATACAACCCAAGGCACTTCATATACTTGGCAAGACTTGGTCTTATAGACGAGCTACAGAAGCGTGCGGATGTTATGTGGAGGTGCGTATCTTGTCATAAGTGCACCCACAGGTGTCCAAAGGGTGTTTTGGTGGAGGAAGTTCTAAAAGCCATACTGAGAACCATGGCAAAGAAGGGTCTCATAGAGGAGTATCCTTCCAAGAAGTTTGACAAATTCTTTACTGAGTCTGTGGTGGAATATGGAAGGATAGAAGATGGAGAACTGCTCTTCGGCTGGATAGAAAAGCAAGGCTACAAAGTGTTTAAAGACCCCATTTTGAAAAAACCCATACCCTTCATAGGCGAAACGCCAGAGTGGTTGAAACAACTCACTCTTAAGCCTCTTAAATCTATGAACATAGACTTTCTTTTGCTTAACGCCAAGCATATGCTCTTCCATCCCAGGACAAAGAACTGGAGCAAGTTCAAACAAGTCCTGCGTAAAGTGATGCAGGAAGAGGGAGCACTACACTAAGGAGGTTTTAACATGGGTGTAATAGGAAAAAGGGTTGCTTACTACCCCGGCTGTTCCCTTGAGGGTGCGGCTAGGTCCTACGATGTTTCTACTAGGATAGTGGCAAAAGAGCTGGGTTTAGAGCTGGATTACCTCGAAGACTACAACTGTTGTGGTGCTATGGAATCCAAGAACGTGACCTTTATGGGCACTATGCTCCTCAATGCCAGAAACATGTCTCTGGCAAGGAAACAGGGGCATAGTGTGATAGTGGCACCTTGCAACGGATGCTCTTTTTCTCTGCAAAGGGCTGAGTACTTCCTTGAAACAGACAGGGCTGTCTTTGACAAAGTGAACACACTTCTTAGAGAAGGAGGCGTAGACCCCCTTGACCAAATACCGGAAACCTACCACATACTAGAATGGTTCTACACGGAGGCTGGACCTCAAAAGGTAAAGGAGAAGACCAAAAGACCCCTTAGAGGTCTTAAAGTTGCCAACTACTACGGATGTCTTTACACAAGACCACACTTCTACGCGAAGACCTACGCCCACGCAGGTGGACAGGAGGAAGGGGTAAGACCCAGAAGGAGAGAAACTGCGGACGACGACGAGCATCCATATTACATGAACGCCCTACTTGAGGCCGCAGGTGCTACAAGCGTGGAATTTGAACCTATGCATACCCAGTGCTGTGGTGGACCTCACTCCCTTTCTGATGAGATGGTCTCCGAGAAGTTTGTTATGATGATACTTCAGACCGCTAAACGCAACGGTGCGGACATTATAGCCACCGAATGCCCTCTGTGTCAT
>JANWYC010000233.1 GCA_025057245.1 Aquificaceae bacterium
TTCCAGTTTATACAAATATACATGCGGTGGCGTGGGTCTTGGTGGGTTAGCCGTTAACTAACCATCATCACTAAAAAGCCTATACGGTTAGTTAACAGAGTAAGCAAAAGCAAGGAATGACAAGGCTTTGGGTGCTTTTAGCACTTTCTTCTCCTCGTGCCCTCCTTGTCTATAATTTAAATGTAGTGGAAGGTGGTAGTAGTATGTGGACTATTTGCAATGAAGAAGGCAGGAAAAGGCTTAAGGAACTCATATGGACTATACTCAAGATGGTGGGCTCTGTCTCTAAGGTAAAACTGGCAAAGCTGGTGCTGTTTTCTGAGATAGAACACTTTAGGAAGTATGGTAAATCTTATACTGGGCTTTATTTTGTAAAGCTCAAATACGGACCCGTCATAGCCTTCTTTGAATATGTGCTTGAAGAAGAGGAAGGCAAAAGCCTGAAGGTAGAAAAGGAAAAGTATAAATATAGCCTCTTAGAGGACTTCAGCCCGCCACTTGAGCTCAGTGGTGTGGTGGAAGATGTTCTAAATAAATACAAAGATAAAAGCGATTCATATCTTTCAGAGCTCAGCCATAGACTTCCTGCTTGGAAATATTCAGAAGAGCATGAACCTATTTACATTGCAGAGCTTGTTATAGAAGAAGAAGACAAGTATTGGCTATTCGTGGATGTAATGGAAGATGTAGAGGAAGAGGATGAGTCAATGATTGCCCAGATACTCAAAGACCTACCTACAGGCAAAAGAATGGCTTAACAAGCCAAAAATGATAAAATTTATCTTCTTTAAGAAGCTCAGCACTTTATCAAACAAGAATTCCTCTGATTTTACTCTGAAGGAACCAAGAATAACTATCTTGTCTAATAAAGTCTGTGATATAATATAATCTTATGAAGCCGAAGATACTGAGAGAACAAGATGACAGAAAAACCTTTTTTTAAATTAGTTCCATCAGGAACTTTCTTAAAAGAAAGAGAAACAGAGATAAAATTCTTCTACAAAGAATGGCAGTGGCAGTCGGAGAACACCGCCATAATTACTCTTATGCCCACAACCCTAAACTGGGAAATAGAAATTTTTATCAGAGAAGAGAAAGAAAAGCTCGCCTACTTTCAAATAAAAGCGAAGATAGAAGAAAAAAACTCCATTATCTACGCAGTTACCAAAAACAAAATAGAAAGTTTAGAGGTAGAGAAGTCCTTTAGGATGTCCTCAGAATACGGAGAAACCTATAAATACGAATTGCCAACTTCTTTGTTCTATGTCTTTTTGAACCCATTAACAGGCATTAAAAACTTTGAAGAGCTAAAAGCGGGCTTATACACCCCGGAAGAAAAGAAAATCTTAAGCCTTCTAAAAGAAATTAGAAACGCAATCTTTCATTTATATCAGTTCCTAGAACTTAAAGGAATGAGCAGAGAGGGCGCAATCTTAAACGAGCTTTTTTGGAGTAGTTTCTTCTCGGAGGAAAAGTCCGTCAAAAAGCAATTTTACGAAGAAGAGGAAGGAGTTATTTACGAC
>JANWYC010000234.1 GCA_025057245.1 Aquificaceae bacterium
CATAAGCTCGATAAACTACTACAAGAACAAGGCAAAATTTATAAAGTCCGCTTGTCAGAAAATACTTGACGAATTCGGTGGAGAAGTGCCGGATAACATGGAAGGGCTTACCAAACTGCCGGGTATAGGCAGAAAAAGTGCCAACATGATACTCTATAACGCCTTTGGAAAGAACGAGGGCATTGCAGTGGATACACATGTGGCAAGGGTTAGCCAGAGGCTCGGTTTTACAAAAGAGACAAAGCCTGAAAAGATAGAGCAAGACCTTATGAGACAAGTTCCCCAAGAACAATGGGGTAAGTTTTCCAATCTTCTCATACTTCTTGGAAGGTATGTATGCACCGCTCAGAAGCCGAAGCATCACCAATGTCCTCTTTACGATACTTGTCCTTCAAAGGAGCTATGATAGGGATAGTAGGTGGTAGTGGTCTTTACGAACTGGAAGGTTTTAACGTTGTTGAAAAGCTTAGAGTAAGAACACCCTTTGGAGAGCCTTCCTCTGAAATAACCGTGGTGCAAGTAGAAGGTAAAGAGGTGTTTTTCCTCTCAAGGCATGGAGAGGGGCACGCATACCCTCCACATCTTGTGCCTTACAGAGCTAACATGTGGGCTTTCAGAGAAATAGGTGTTAGAAGGGTCATTGCAATATCCGCAGTGGGTGCCATAAACCAAAGGTTCAAACCTGGAGACTTCGTAGTGGTGGATGACCTCTTAAACTTTACTAAAAACAGGAAGGATACCTTTTACGAGGGTAAGTTTTCCATACCTGTTAAAGGAGAAGATAAAGTAGCAGAGCTCTTAACAAAAGGCAAAGTAGTTCACATAGATGCTAGTCAACTATACTGCCCTCAAATCAGGGAAGCACTTATAAGCTTGCTTGAGGAACTAAACTATTCATACCATCCCTCTGGCGTTTATGCTTGCACTGATGGTCCAAAGTTCGAAACACCTGCGGAGATAAGGATGGTAGAAAGAGCTGGTGGTGATGTGGTAGGAATGACAGGCTATCCAGAGGTTGTTCTTGCACGAGAGCTCACCATGTGTTACGCTACTATCTGTGTGGTAGCTAACCCAGCGGCTGGTATAGCAGGCTACAGACTCACCAGCGAGGAAGTGCTAAATTTAATGAAACAAAGACAAAAGGATATAGGAACTATTATCAAATTATTAGTAAAACAGTTACCAGAAGAGAAAACCTGCGGTTGCGAGAACATACTTGACGGAGCGGAGGTTTAGGGTAGAGTTTCGCATAAGTTGAGCGTGCTTATGTGAGCGGTATCCCAGAATAACTTCTGAGATTTGATATTCAAACGCTTCAGAGCCTGAGTTCAGCTTTTTCTATAGTATAATCCATAACATACTGCAAAAAAGGGTAAATACAATAAGGAAGACAAAAGTTGGCGGTTGCATGTAGTTAAGATAGCTCTGTAGGATTTGAGAGGCATATGGATAGTCTGAGAGAGGTTTTTAGAGAAGCTTATGA
>JANWYC010000235.1 GCA_025057245.1 Aquificaceae bacterium
TATTGCTGATATACTTCGCCATATTACCTCCTCCCTGAGACATAACTTTTTGGGGTATGTATGTTATAAACCTTGTAGTTCTTACTCTGGAAGAATTTAAAACATTCTCATAGATTGAATGATTAGTTTCCAAAACTCAAGCTTTTAAGTGTCTGAATATAGAGCCTCAAACAGCGTTTCTGGACGGAGCATCTTTCAAGTCGCCAATTGTCAGGCACTGTATGAGTGTTTAACCATAGGATTTCTGAAAAGCCTCAGTGTGCCAGAACTTTACCCTTTGCTATTTTCAGAAAGTTTTCCAGCAAGCGCATACCCTCTTCAGAAAGTATGGATTCTGGATGGAACTGGACGCCAAACAGAGGGTAATCCCTATGCTGAATGCCCATGATTTCTCCGTCGTCAGACCAAGCGGTGACCTTTAGACAATCTGGTAGAGTAGACCTGTCTATGACCAGGGAGTGGTATCTCACTGCGGTAAATGGGTTCTTAAGACCTTCAAAAATTCCCTCACCCGTGTGGGATATTTGCGAGGTCTTCCCGTGCATAAGGTTCTTTGCCCTTACTATGCTGGCACCAAAAGCATAACCGATAGACTGATGCCCCAAACACACGCCCAGTATGGGTATTTCCTTATAAAACCTCTTTATTAAGTCCACGGAGATGCCCGCCTCCTTTGGAGTGCATGGTCCGGGAGATATTACTATGGCTTCAGGTTTTGTCCTTTGTATTTCCTCAAGGGTTATCTGGTCGTTCCTACGCACTGCCACATCCGCAGAGAGTATTTGTAAATACTGCACCAGATTGTAGGTAAAGGAGTCGTAGTTATCTATCAAAAGCACTCGCATAGGGTTTAGAATATAACTCTAGCGTATGCAGAAGTCAATTTTTTACGGAATACTCATAACCCTGCTGTTTGTCTTTGGTTCTCTAATATACATAGCGAAAAAGACCTTTACCAAGGATTTTATATCCGTCCTCTTTATGGCGGACAAGAGGTATCTCCTTCTGTCTGTGTTTTTCATGTTTCTCTATCATACCTTTGACAATCTTAGGCTTTTCATACTCTCAAGGGCTATGAACCTTAAATACTCCTTTGCCTACGGCTATGTGGTCTCTTTTATAAACACCTTTGGTGCCACTGTTACACCAGCCCACATGGGTGGTGAGTTTATGTCCGTTTATACCCTTTCGAGAAAAGGTGGCAAACTTCATAAGGTAATGAGCGTAGTTACCATGAAAACGCTCACGGGTTTTTCCTTCTTCTTAGTTGCCTTTCCTTTTGTCCTATATCAACTCTACAAGAATCCAGTCCAATCCTTAAGAATACTGGCAGTGCTTGGCTTTTTCTTTTTTCTTTTCTTTGTCTTTTACGTCCTGATTAGATTTATTTCAAGGAGGAAGTTTAGAGAAAACAATAGTCTGACGCAAAAAGTAAAATACACTTTTAAAAGATACGTTGTTGTCTCAAGGATTTTT
>JANWYC010000236.1 GCA_025057245.1 Aquificaceae bacterium
TGAAGCTCGTTTAGAAGCTCGTAAGCCCTGTCTATAACGCTCTGGGGTAAACCCGCCTTCCTTGCTACCCTTATCCCAAAGCTTCCCTCTGCGTTTCCCGGCTTGAGAAGATAGAGAAAACTTATGTCTTCCCCTTCTTTGCTTACCGCCATGTGGTAGTTTTTTACGCCTTTTCTGTCCACCTGCGTAAGTTCAAGAAAGTGGGTAGACATAAGTGTTCTTGCCTTTAAATTGTCCAATATGTATTCCAAAATGGCTCTGCTTATAGCTATGCCGTCATGAGTGGATGTGCCACGACCTACTTCGTCAAGCACTATTAGACTCTTAGAGTTTGCAGTGTTTAAAATTGCGGAGACCTCAAGCATTTCGTTCATGAAGGTAGAAACTCCAAGGGCTAAAATGTCCCCAGAACCTATGCGTGCATGGATGGAAGATACTAAACCGATGGTAGCGGATTGACATGGTATGAAAGACCCCATGTGAGCCAATAGAGTAAGAAGGGCAACCTGTCTTATGTAGCTAGACTTACCAGCCATGTTAGGACCTGTGATGATAAGAAGTAGGTTCTCCTCGTCCATGTGCGTATGGTTGGGGCGGTAGGCTTTCACGTGCTCCTCTATAACTGGATGCCTCCCGTCCTTTATGTATAACACCTTATCTTCCACTATGTTTGGCTTTACCCAGCCTTTTTCCAAAGATACCGTTGCCAGAGATTGGATGTAGTCGAGCCATCCCAACCACTTGGCATTATACGCCAGCTCCTCTACCCTTTTTAATACCCTGTCTCTAAGCGCTATAAAAAGCTCATACTCAAGCGTGTTTATCTTGCTCTGAGAAGACAGGATTTTCTCCTCAAGCTCCTGAAGGTAGTCTGTGGTAAACCTTTCAGCACCAGAAAGGGTTTGTCTTCTCCTAAAGTATTCAGGAACGTATCTTAAGTTTGGTTTTGTCACTTCTATGTAATACCCCATGACCCTGTTGTAGCCTATTTTTAAACTCTGTATACCAGTCTCTTTCCTCAGCCTAAGCTCATACTGGTCAATGAGTCTTTGAGCGTTGTCTCTGTAGTATCTAAGCTCGTCAAGCATCTTGTCTACGCCTTCTTTTATAAGCCCACCTTCTTTAAGATGTATTGGTGGGTCATCTGCTAAGGTTTTTTCTATATCCTCCCTTAGGTCTTGGAGCTCTGAAAGGTTTTCAAAAATTTCTCTTAGGACGGGAGAGCTTGCCTGTTTGAGATGCTCCTTGAGTGCTTTTATTGCGTCAAGGCACCTTCTTATGAGCAACATGTCTCTGGGCGTAGATAGACCTCCACTGACTTTACTTATGAGCCTTTCAAGGTCTGGGGTATCTTTTAGAGAGTTCCTTACGTTTTCCAAAAGCCGACCGTTGCTAAGGAGCTCCTCCACCGCCTGCTGAACGCTTTGTATTTTGCTTTTTTCTCTAAAGGGATGTATTAGGTGAAACTTGAG
>JANWYC010000237.1 GCA_025057245.1 Aquificaceae bacterium
TCTACCTTGCCTTGGTAAAACAAGCTTTTCTGTTCCTGACTCATACGGTTTAGCGTGGATAGTAATGGGTAGGTGCACTTTCCCTCCGCCAAGTCTGAACCTACGGGTTTACCCAGCTTACTTTCGTCTGCGATGTAGTCAAGGGCGTCATCTACTAACTGAAAAGCCCTACCTGCTAAAATGCCCGCATGGTAAAACTGCCAGTATTCTTCTCTATCAGCCATGAGAGCTCCCACACCCATACAAGCTCCGAAGAGGGCTCCAGTTTTGTAGTCTATTATCTTGAAATACGTCTCTTCGTCAATGAGTTTACCAAGGTTTCTAAGCTCTAATAGCTGTCCCTGAGACATTTTCATAACCGCGTCGCTCAATACCTGAACGCTCTGAAGGTTTCCATACTGTGCGTAAAGGGAAAGAGCCTTTGCATACATGTAATCCCCAGTTAAAACGCAGGCTTGATTACCAAATATCAAGTTTGCACTTTTCTTACCTCTTCTCGTTTGCGCCCCGTCCACCACATCGTCGTGTAGCAAAGAAGCCACGTGAACATACTCTATACCAACCGCCAAGGGATAAACTCTCTCCGTGTCCCCTCCCAGAGCTTCACAGACTGCAATAGTCAAGAGTGGTCTTACAGCTTTCCCACCAGAAGAGATTATGTAGTAGCCTATGTCAAAGACTTCTTTTACCTCAGGGTCCATGTAAGACAGTATTCTCTCTCTTAAACCATCTACGCCTATCATGGATATATATAGTATAGTCTAACTCTACCACTGGGCGGATATCTTTGCTTTTCTGTTTATGTATTTGTCTACTGCGAGCGCCGCTTTTACGCCGTCCGCCGCAGCTATAACCGCCTGCTTTATGTTATTACAAAGCACATCACCGCAGGCAAACACGCCAGGCACAGATGTCATCATCTCCTCGTCCACCACTATACAGTTCCCTTCTGTCATTTCTACTTGGTTCATCAAAAAGTCCACGGAGGGCTTGTTGCCACCGAGGAATATAAACACACCGTCCACCTGAAGCAGTTTTTTCTCTTTAGTTCCCACGCTCTGAACCCACAAGCCTTCTACCAAGGAACTACCCATTATTTCAACAACTCTGTGATGCAAAAGTATTTCCACCTTTGGGTTAAACTGCACGTGTGTTATTACCTCGTGGGGTGCTTTTATCTTGCTGGAGGGCACCACAAGGTATATTTTGCTGGCAAACCGAGCTATGAACTCCGTCTCCTCCAAAGCGTAGTCGTCCTCGCCGATGACCGCAACGGGTCTATCTTTGAAAAAAGCCGCATCACAGACACCGCAGTAAGAAACCCCTTTGCCTAGAAATTCCTCTTCACCTTTGTATTTGTTGGTCCTTTCCATAGCCCCCGAGGCTACTATTACAACCTTTCCTTTAAACTCCCTTCCGTCTATGGTGTATACCTTTTTCACATCGCTCATAAG
>JANWYC010000238.1 GCA_025057245.1 Aquificaceae bacterium
AGTTTTTGTAGGTCTTTTTCTGAGAATTCTAGAAGCTACCTTGAGCTTTCTGCATGAGGTTATGTTTTATACTATAAACTGTAAGAACTTCCCAACTTGAATGGTAAATGCTCGCATCAAGGCTTATGGACGCACCCCTACCTGATGCAGTCAAGTGCATGAATAATTAGACAAAACAGTTTGAAACCTTAAAAATTGCTATACCCTAATTGAATCTCTCGTAAGCTGGGCTTCTTCCCAATCAAGTGCGGTTTTAATGATAAATCCGAGGTCGTCATGCTTAGGTTGCCATTTCAGAACCTTCACAGCCTTACTGCTGTCAGCTACGAGCGCTGGTGGGTCACCTTCCCTTCTAGGTGCATATCTCACATCAAAGTCTCTACGGGATATCTCCTTGACTTTCTGTATAACTTCAAGCACTGAATAGCCTCTGCCGTAGCCTATGTTAAAAACGTCGCTCTCTCCACTTTCCATAAGGTACTCCAGAGCCTTCAGATGAGCCTGACACAGGTCAACGACATGCACGTAATCTCTCACCCCAGTGCCATCCGAGGTAGGATAGTCGCTACCAAAGACTTCTATGTATGGTATTTGACCCGTGGCTACCTTTACCGCTCTAAGTATAAGATGAGTAGGCTCTTTGCTTACTTGACCTATTTTACACTCAGGGTCTGCGCCCGCTACGTTAAAGTATCTTAGCAATGCATACTTAAGACCACTGGCGTAAGAAAAGTCTTTTATGACTCTCTCCGCAAAGAGCTTGCTCCAGCCGTAAGGGTTTATGGGCTGAGTAGGGTCATCTTCTTTCACGGGTATGTTCTTGGGAATGCCGTAGACCGCCGCAGTTGAGGAAAAGACAAGATAACGCGTTCCCGCCCTTTGCATGGCATGAAGCAGGTTGACGGTTCCTAAAAGGTTGCTCTCGTAATATAGAAGAGGTTTCTTTACGCTCTCTGGAACTTTTACCTTTGCGGCAAAGTGTATAACCGCATCAGGCATAAACTCCAAAAGCACTTCTTCCAGTGCCTTGTAGTTAAGAAGGTCTAGTACCTTCAGCTCTCCGTATAAAACAGCCCAAGGGTTTCCCTCCGAAAGATTGTCTACAGTAAGAACCTCGTGCCCTGCCTCACCCAATAGCTTAACCATGTGAGAACCTATGTATCCAGCTCCACCAGTAACTAATATGCGCATGCGTATATATTAACATTACTTAAAGGCTGTTGTAGACTTTCGTCTAGAGCTCTTGTAATGCTACAAAGGGAATCTTCTGCTGTGTCCAGTAAAGGTTTCAGTATCCTCCATAACACCCCCACATTCCCTACTTACCACCTACCAACATAACTCATCTACATGACCATAGCCTCAACTCACCCCACTACCATTCCTACACTACCACTCAAAAACATGCTCG
>JANWYC010000239.1 GCA_025057245.1 Aquificaceae bacterium
ATCTCGTCGCCGTCTTGAACTATACCTCTGGGACCTCCCGCCATGGCTTCTGGGGATATGTGTCCTACGCAAGCACCTCTCGTGCCACCAGAGAACCTTCCGTCAGTTATAAGCGCCACCTTATCACCTAAACCCATACCCATTATGGCTGAGGTGGGTGAGAGCATCTCTCTCATGCCCGGACCACCTTTAGGACCCTCATAGCGTATGACCACCACATGCCCCGGTTTTACCTTGCCACCTAGTATGCCCTCTATGGCTTCTTCTTCTGAGTTAAAACAGATGGCTTTACCCCTAAAGACTAACATACTCGGGTCCACCCCAGCAGTTTTTACCACAGAGCCCTCTGGCGCCAAGTTACCAAAAAGCACCGCTATACCACCCTCTGAAGAGTACGGTGACTCCACTCTTCTTACAACCTCACCGTCTGCGTCTGGTGCTTCTTCTGCGATTTCTCTTAGCGTCTTTAGGCTCACCGTAGGTCTGTCTGCATGTGGAAGGTAGTTGCCTTTTATAAGCTCTTTAATCAGCGTGGGTATACCTCCTACTCCGTCCAAGTCCTGTATGTGATAGTGAGAAGCGGGTGAGATTTTGCATAGAGTGGGTGTATTCTTTGATATTTGGTTTATCCTTCCAAGGTCATACTCTACTCCCGCTTCACGAGCTATGGCAAGTAAGTGTAGTATAGTGTTGGAAGAGCCACCCATGGCTATGTCCACCGCAAAGGCATTGTCAAAGGTTTCAAGGGTAAAAAGGTCTCTAGGTCTTATGTTTCTCTTTAATAGCTCCATTATTTGCCTTCCCGCTTGCCTTGCCAAGAGCTCTCTGCGTGGGTCTACCGCAGGAATAGTGCCGTTGCCGGGAAGTCCCAAACCAAGCACTTCGGTTATGCAGTTCATAGAGTTAGCGGTAAACATTCCAGAACAGCTCCCACAAGTAGGACAGGCGTTCTCTTCTACGACCTTAAGCTCGCTCTCAGTTATCTTTCCCGCCTTTAACTGACCTATGCCCTCAAAGACGCTTATAAGGTCTACCTTCTTGCCGTTTACCTCTCCTGCTAACATGGGTCCACCACTTATGAAAATGGTGGGAATGTTGAGCCTTGCGGCGGCCATGAGCATACCCGGCACTATCTTATCGCAGTTTGGTATGCATATAAGAGCATCTAACTGATGAGCTTCTACCACGGTCTCTATTGAATCTGCTATGAGCTCCCTTGAAGGCAAAGAGTAATGCATACCGTAGTGCCCCATAGCTATGCCATCATCCACACCTATTACGTTAAACTCTATGGGAACGCCACCCGCTTTTCTGACCTCTTCTTTTATAGGCAGAACGAATTCCCTCAGATGCACGTGTCCGGGAATTATGTCTATGTATGAGTTGGCAATACCTATAAGTGGTTTA
>JANWYC010000023.1 GCA_025057245.1 Aquificaceae bacterium
ACTACTTGGGATTTAACAGAGTAGTGAGTGGTGCGAACGCCCCTGGGGTAGGGCGTGAAGCTCACTAGTGGGATTGCCCGCCATAGTTCCTTAACCTGAAGCACGGAATAAGTGTCCATACTGAGGTATACTCTTATACTCCGCTAATTTGGAACTTTAGATTAACTGCGTATATACTATAATTGTTTAACCTGAGGGGACGTAGCTCAGTGGGAGAGCGCCTGCATCGCAAGCAGGAGGTCGGGGGTTCAACTCCCCTCGTCTCCACTTATCTTACAGGATTTATACATTATGAATCAAAGACAAGGTATTTATTAGACAGTTAGGTTTTAAAAAGCAAAGTAGGGATGCAAAGTGATTCCTTACCAGACGCGTTGTCTACATTATCACAAAAATGTAAGCAAAAACGCAGAAGAAGGAAATAATTTCATCTCTGAAGTTCTAAGGATACGAAGGTTTGACTTTATTCAAAGTATGGCATCTATTTTGCTAATATGTATGAGTGATGGGAAACGTAAGAGAGGTTATTGCCATAGTAAGGAGAGAAAAGGCAAGGGAAGTAAAGGAGCTTTTGCTTGAGCTGGGGCTTGAGTATGTTTCGAGGAGCGTTCTGGGAAAAGGGAAAGAGGGTGGTATAGGTTTTTCCACGGATAAGGGCATATTAGCCTCAGCGGTGCCAAAGACTATGATTATCACATGGGTTGAGGATGCTCTTTGTAGAGATGTTGTGGAGAGGATTATTAATGTGGCTTACACTGGAGCTTATGGTGATGGGAAGATATTTGTTTTAGGAGGAGACTGGAGATGAAGATGGTAAAGGCAATAATAAGACCAGAAAGACTGTATGACCTGATATCCGCTCTCGAAAAGAAAGATTTTAGAGGCATGACTGTGGTTGAAGTTTTTGGAAGAGGGAAAGAAGGTGGGTTGTGTTTTGGGGAGCGTCAGTATTACGAGCTTGCCAAAACCCTTGTGATGATAGCGGTTAACGATGATAGGGTGGACGAGCTGGTGGACACTATCATAAAAACTGCTGGTTCTGGTCTGTTTGGGGATGGTAAAGTGTTTGTTTGTGATTTGGAAGAAGTTTGGACTATTAGGACTGGTAAAATGGATGAAAGGTTATAAGGCTTAGCGGTAGACTTGAAGACTCTTGCTTTTGTTAGACAAGTTTATCAATGAGCTTCTAACGTGCTAATATTCAACTGTTCTGACCTGTAAAAGTTTTATGCATTCTTATAAGCTCAGACTCAAATTCTGAAGTGTTAGATACTAGAGAACATTTTTTACATATCAACAATTTTCTAGAGCTCTTCCAATCTTATGCCATCGCTAATAGCCCTCCTCCATCCATTTTGATAGCGGTGCTTACGCTTATTTTTCAAAGCCTCAACGGACATGGTATAATTTTAGCAGGAGGTGAGAAGTGGAAACATTAGGCATCCTCCTTATAATTCCTGTTGTTCTTTTGGTAGTTATTATCCTGCTTTACAACTCTCTCATAGCCAAGAAGAACGCAGTCTATAACGCTCTTTCCAGCGTGGATGTTTATCTAAAGCAGAGGTATGACCTTATCCCCAACTTGGTAGCCTCTGTTAAACAATACATGCAACACGAGAGAGAATTGTTGGAGAGGATAACAGAGCTGAGGTCAAGACTGGGTGGGACTCTCAGCCCACAGGAAAGGTTTAAAGCAGAGGGTGAGTTATCTAACCTTCTTAGTAGGCTTTTGATGGTAGCGGAGAACTATCCACAGCTTAGAGCTAGTGAGAACTTCCTTCACCTTCAGAAAACTCTAAACGAGATAGAAGAGCGTATATCCGCTGCAAGAAGGGCATACAATTCAGCGGTAACAGACTACAACAACGCCCTCGAGATGTTTCCTACAAACATGATGGCTAACATGATGGGTCTGAAAAAGGAAGAATGGTTTGAAATACCAGAGCAGGAAAGAGAAGTGCCTCAAGTTTCCAAGCTTTTTGGTAGCTGATGATAGAAGAGGATTTTTACAAGCATTTGGAAGAAAAGCTTCACATTCTTGAGGCGGAGAGGAGGAAGATAATATCTTGGTTGTTGGGATTTGTCTTTATCCTTGTCGTCCTTTCTTTGCCTTTGCTTTATTATATTTACACACACTATGGTGAGAATGCTTTTTACGTCACCCTTGCCTTAGCCATCGCTATACCTGTGTTATTTTACTTTGAGCGTAGGAAGGCGTGGTCAAAGCTTTTTAAGAGAGAGTTTTTCATTCTCCTTCTAAGAGCTTTCTTTCCAAACCTGACCTATAGAGCGGAACAATACATACCCGTGGAGCTTTTTGTGGGAAGCATGCTCTTTATAGACAAACCGCGCCCAGATAGATACACTGGTGAGGATTTTGTGGAAGGTAAGGTAGGAGATACGGATATAGCTTTTTCTGAAGTTCATGCGGAGTATAAGACCGAGACCATTGACATGAAAGGAAGGAAGAGAACCAATTGGCACACCATATTTAAGGGTGTCCTCTTTATGGCAAAGTTTCCCAAAAGGGCAAAGGGTGTAGTGTTGGTCTATCCTGATACCTTCAGGCTCTTTGGTACACCCGCAGGTCTGGAAAGGGTAAAGCTGGAAGACCCAGAGTTTGAAAAGCGATTTGATGTGTTTTCTAACGACCAAATAGAGGCAAGGTATATACTTAGCCTGAGTCTTATGAGGCGTATGTTAGACTTTATCCTAAAAACTGGCGCGAAGGTGAGGTTCTCCTTTATGGATGAATACATGTTCTGTGCTATGGACTTTGGTAAAGACTTCTTTGAAGCTCCTTCTATCTTTCACTCTTTATATCCTCTAATCTACAAAGAAGGCTTCAAACAATATGTGCAGGAGGTGGAGCTTTTAATATCTGTAGTGGAAGAGCTAAAGCTCAACCAGCGTATATGGCTCTAATATTAGAGGCTTAACTCAAAAGTTAAAGAGTTCTTTGTAAACCTTCCAAAAGTTTTTCCCGCTTATGTCCTACTGCCATGAGGTCTGCATTGCTAAACCCCTTGTGATCCCCTCTTACCAGAGAACTAAAAAGGTAAACTTTCTTCACAAGATGGAAACTCTCTACAAGCTCTTGGCTAAACTTGTGGAGCTCAAGTTTGTCCTTGTCTAAATAAAAGAGCTTTACAGAAGTCGTGAATATTTTCACGCGCACGCAGAGCTCCCTCTGACTATTCTTCAGTATAACATTCAAAGACCTACAGGCAAGCCGTTAGAGTAGCGTATGGGTATGTAGTAAGTATCCAAAAGCCTTGCGGACTTTTCTACTTCTCTTTGTATGTTTAATCCGTATTCTTTGAGATTTTTGAGAATGCTGATAAGAGAGCATCCACATACATCAAGGCTCATAGCTATACAAGAAGGTTTTTCCTTTTAGCAATCCTTCCTTTAGTCTTCTGAACTCTTCTTCTTTGTTTATAAACCCCGTAGGTTGATAATTGTAAACCAGAAAGGTTTATTCATAAACCAAAATGGTTTATAACCTTTAAAGCCTACCCCTGAAAGCTCTGTCCAAAAATTCAATACAGATACGCATGGGTTCTATAATGCAAAACTTTAAAAGCGAGAAGTGAAGGCAATTTTTTACTCAGGATGTTTAGCCTTATAATTTTGACTATGTGTGGAATAGTAGGTTATGTGGGAACTAGCCCGGCACTTATCGTGCTTCTTGAAGGTCTTGAAAGGCTTGAATACAGAGGCTATGATTCCGCTGGTGTTGCCCTTATTGAAAACGGCAGACTACATGTAGACAAAAAGGTAGGAAAGATAAGGGAGCTGGTGAGAAGCCTCTGGGGTAAGGAACTTAAAGCTATGACCGGCATAGGTCATACCAGATGGGCGACCCATGGTGAGGTGTGCGAGCTTAACGCCCATCCTCATACGAGTTGCAGTGGGGACTTTGCCTTGGTTCACAACGGCATCGTGGAAAACTACAGGGAGTTAAAACAGAAGCTTGAAAGTCTTGGCATAGAATACAAATCACAAACAGACACGGAGGCTATAGTTCATCTTATTGACCTAAACTACGAAGGAGACCTTCTTAAAGCAGTGCTTAAGACCATAAAAAGCCTAAAAGGTGCTTATGCCTTTGCGGTCATATCCACCAGAGAACCTAACAGGATAGTAGCGGTAAGATACGGAAGCCCTCTCGTGGTGGGCGTGGGTAAGAACGAGAACTTTATAGCCTCAGACATCCCCGCTCTGCTACCTTTTACCAGAGAGGTAATACCCTTGGATGATGGTGAGGTGGTGGACCTTAGACCTGACGGTCTTTTCATCTACGACTTTGAAGGAAACCTGCTTACCAAAGAAGTTATGCACGTACCTTGGGACATCATCTCCGCGGAGAAGGGAGGATTTAAACACTTTATGCTAAAAGAGATATTTGAACAACCTCGCACCTTGGGTGATACCATAAGAGGATACATATCAAGGGACATAATTCTTCCTTTCTCTCTAAGAGATTTTAGAAGGGTTGTGGTAGTTGCCTGCGGAACTTCTTACCATGCGGGTCTTGTGGGTAAATACTGGATAGAGAAGTACACAAGAGTGCCGGTGGAGGTGGCTTACGCTTCTGAGATAAGATATGCAGACATGCCCGTAGGGGAGAATGATTTGGTGTTAGCCATATCACAATCTGGAGAGACCGCAGACACGCGATTTTCCGCCCTCGCCATGAAAGAGAAGGGTGCTACTTTGCTATCTATAGTAAACGTAATGGGTAGTGCCCTTGACAGGGAGTCTGACCACACTCTATACACTCATGCGGGTCCAGAGATTGGTGTGGCAGCTACCAAGACTTTTACCGCTCAGATGGCTGTGCTTTTCGCTCTTTCGGTAAACCAAAGCGAGAGTGCGCAAGAAAAGATGGAAAACCTTCTCAAAGTGCCACACCTTGTGGAAGAGGTTCTCTCCAAATCTGAAAAGGTAAAAGAGTTGGCACTAAAATACGCCAACAGCACGGATTTTCTCTATCTTGGAAGGTTTCTAAACTATCCAATAGCCTTAGAGGGAGCTCTTAAGTTGAAAGAGATATCCTACATACACGCAGAAGGCTACCCTGCAGGAGAAATGAAGCACGGACCAATAGCCCTTATTGATGAGAAAACGCCCACGGTGGCACTCGCACCCAGAGACAGAGTATACGAGAAGATGCTCTCCAACATTGAAGAGGTGCTTGCAAGGAAAGGAAAGGTCATAGGCGTAGGCTTTGAAGGTGATGAGACTTTGAGAAAAGTATGCACTCACACCATAGAAATACCGCAAGTGGACGAGGACATGACACCTTTTCTAACCATACTACCGTTACAGCTGTTTGCTTATTACATAGCGGACTACTTGGGTTTAGATGTGGACCAGCCAAGAAATCTGGCAAAAACCGTTACTGTTGAGTAAGTAAAAACTTTAGCAGAGCCTTCTGTGCGTGTAATCTGTTCTCCGCCTGATTGAAAATAAACTCCGCATGAGCTTCAAAAACGCTCTCTTCTATCTCCTCTCCCTTCCTTGCAGGTAAGCAGTGCATAACCTTTACATCGGAACGGGCGTAGGATAGGAGCTCTGGAGAAAGTGTGTACGGTCTAAGGGTTTGCAACTTTTCCTCGGTTCTGTCTTGGTTCATGCTTACCCACACGTCAGTGTATACCACGTGAGCATCTTTGACTGCTTCTACGGGGTTGGTGGTTAGATATATGCTTCCGCCAGTTATCTTACATAGGTCATCGCCCGCCTGATAGTAAAGACTGCTGGGTTCGTATCCCTGAGGTGTAGCTACGAAGAGCTTTAGACCAAAAAGACCAGCACCCACGAGCCATGTATTACAAACGTTGTTTCCATCTCCTACATAAGCTATCTTCAGACTACGTATGTCTTCACCGAAGGCTTCGTAGAGAGTAAAAACATCACTAAGAATTTGACAGGGATGGGACATATCCGTAAGTGCGTTTATTACTGGAATACTGGAATACTCCGCAAACTCCTGTAGCTTTTTGTGAGAATCCGTTCTTATTACCACACAGTCAACATATCGTGAAATAGTTCTTGCGGTATCTTTAAGGTCTTCACCTCTGGATACTTGTAAGTTTGATTCCTGAAGAAATATGGTGTTTCCACCCAGCTGGTTTATTGCTACTTCAAAGGAGATTCTGGTTCTGGTGGAAGGCTTGGTAAAGTATAGAGCGATGTTCTTACCTTTTAGGTAGGCTTCTCTTTCATCACCTTTTTTTATCCTAAGCGCATCTTGTATTAAAAACCAACCCTCTTCTGGGCTTATATCCCAGAGGTCTATAAAACTTCTCTTCATCTTATCTATTTTAGCATACATTTGGTGAAAGATTACTACTTGTCTCTATTTTGAAGCTCTGGGTAGATTAGGCGTAAATTGTCGTGTCTAATATTAATTGTCTAATAAGTCTCTCGTCTTTGATTGGTAAGGGTTTTACGAATTCTTACATAATAGGGTTCAAATCCTGACTTCCTTCACCCATTCCCAGTTTTCTAAAGTCCACTCCACCGTTCTTCTAATGCCTCCCTCAAAACTTACCGTAGGTTCCCAGCCCAGAAGGGATTGAGCTTTGGATATGTCCGCCCATGTGGCTTTCATGTCCGCCTTATGAAAGTCCTTTAAAGAAAGCTTTGTCTTCTTGCCTGTGTATTTCTCTATTAGACCTATGAGTTCCTTCAGGCTATGGGGTTGGTTGTTGCCAAGGTTTATTATCTCGTAGCCCAAGGGCTTGGTGGCAAGTATGGTGCCTGTGGCTATATCGTCTACGTAAGTAAAGTCCCTGCTTTGAGAACCGTCACCGAATACTTCTAACGGTTTTCCTTCCAAAGCCCACTTTATAAACCTAAATACGCTCATGTCTGGTCTTCCTGCAGGTCCGTACACGGTAAAGTATCTAACCACAGAAACATCTATACCATAAAGGTAGTGGTATGTGTAGGAAAGCACCTCCGCAGACTTTTTGGAAGAAGCGTAGGGAGAGATGGGAGTATTTACAGGAAGGTCTTCTTTAAAAGGCATTTTTTGACCAGCGTAGAGAGAAGAGGTAGACGCAAGCACGAACTTAGGAACATTGTTTTCCTTACAGAGCTCTAAAAGGTTAAGAGTCCCCATAACATTTGTAGTAAAGTAAACATGGGGATTTTCTATAGAATACCTAACTCCAGCCCTTGCCGCTTCGTTAATCACGCAGTCAAAGGTATGTTTCTGAAAAACTTCCCTAAGTGAAGGGAAGTCTTCTATATCTAACTGATAGAAGACAAAACCGTCGTATTTTTTTAAACCGCTTAACCTGTATTCCTTCACTCTAACATCGTAATAGGGGTTTATGTTATCCACTCCTATTACCGTATGACCTTGCTGAAGAAGTTTTTCAGAAACCTTCCATCCTATAAAACCCGCACACCCAGTCACCAAAAAAGTTTTCATGGCTTACAATTTTACAACAAACTTAATCGGTTTAGCTTAGTTAGCTTCTAACCTTAAAAACTCAGACTTTACTATGGTGTTTGGCGTATTAATTGTCTAATAAGCTCTCATCTTATTCCCAAAGAATTAGGCTCAAACCTTAAAGTGATTGCGGACATCGCAAAGTTTTACACAGTTTGAGCTTACATGTGTTTTGTCTAACATTTAAATGTCTAATAAGCCTATCGCCTCCAATTCATAAGGGTCTTGCGAATTTCCGCATAGTTAGGCTCAAATTCTAAAGCGTTTGAGTATCAAATACCAGAAAGTATTTTGAGAGGTTTACATACGTCAGTCTTAAACAGTTAAACTCGTGAAGCTAACGATTGTTACTGGGTTTAACTAACTTGAGTAGTGGTCTTGCGATAAGCTGAAAGCGTGCAAAACCTGTAAATACAATCTGCTAAGCGGTTTAGAACTCCTTTAGTCCAATTTTTTGTATGTTACCCTAATGCCTAAATCTTCCACCGCTCTTATAAACTCTCTAAACTTACTGACCCTTCCATCGCAGAGAACTATAGTTCCTCCGTCATCTTTGCTTCTCATAAGCCTGCCTATGCCTTGGCGAAACTTTATAAGTGCCTTTCTCTTTTGATATTCAAAGGGTTCAAGTCCCATGCTCTTTAGAAACCTTATCCTGTGAAAGTTTACTGGCTCATTTGGGTTTTCAAAAGGTAGTTTGGACATTAGTATACCCTTATGCCCTTTTACATCTACGCCAAACCATAGACTATCTAAACCTATCACAGCCTTAAACTTTCCTTCGCTGAGGGCTTTTAACAACTGTGATAAATTGCCCTCGCCCTGAAAAGCAACGCCATCTTCTTTTTCAAACAATTTTTTGTGTTCCTTATTGGTAAGGAGCACCAGAACCTTATCATGCAAGCTTCTCAAGTAGGCATACGCCATCTTTACGCATTCCTCCCACCTTTTCACATCCCTTGGGTCTACTTTGTATACCACAAAGTTAACTTTGTGATACGGAAAAGTGTGTTCTAATTCGTAGTATTCACCTTGTATGGCAAAGGTTTGCCTAAGGTCCTCAGGGTCTACGGTAGCGGAGGTAATGACTATGCTTTTATAATTGCTAAAATCCACATAGCCTGAGGGGAATATGGGAAAAGTATGAAGCCAGTAGTTGAAAGTATTAAGCTTTTTGCTGTATTTTCTGCCCACAAGGTATCCAAAGTCCTGAGGCTCTTCCATAATTAGCCTATGAAACTCTTTCACTCTTTGAAGTCTTTTTGTCAAAAGCTCGTAATCCTTTAACTTTTTTATAAACTTTCTCTCCTCCTCCGACGGCTCTTCGTAATTAGACTTTAAGTCCAAGTATCTCTCCCAATCCAAGAGACCACTCTTAAGCAGGTATTCTTTAAACTGCATGCTGACGAACATGCGTTCTGTAGTAAACCTAGTAAGCTCGCTTATAAGAGACTCCCTTATGGCTTTATGATACTGAAAGAGGGGTCGGAGTATGCTTTCCTCAAAATCCTTTGCGTAAGGTTTAAGGCTTTCAACCGCTACCTCTTCCTGACCTGCGTTAAAGAGTTTTTCAAAATTTCTCACAAAAAAGTCTTCCACTTCCACGTTAGCGTTTCTTATAAACTCAAGAACCTTTCCTACAATTTCCACTCTCAGTGTATATACAGAAACACCTGAAGTCAAACTGCTGGTTACATACTTATCCAGCTCGTGAGCCTCGTCAATTACCAAAACTCTTTCATCAGAATTCTCAAACTCCTTCAGGCTCAAAAGTGCATGGTTAACCACCACGATGTCGGCTGACTTTTCAAGATTCTTAAGCCTGCTCCAATAATAGCACTCCTGAAAATATTTACACATTTTTCTGTAAGATGGAGTGCAATAGTCTTCATCCACGCATAGCTTTTCCTTTAGCTCTTGGTCTATGTTTACAAATTCAAAGTCCCCATCCCAATTACATTGCACTGACATATACAGCTCTGATGGAACGCTTTCTGATGGAAGGTTATGGTATCTATCCAAACAAAGATAATTGGTCTTACCTTTCATTATTAAATAGTTGATTTCCTTACCGTGTATGTAGGAGTAATAAGCCCTTAAATTTTCTATGTCTTTTCTGAGCTGTTCCTGAAGTAGCTTTGTTCCCGTGGAGATGATAGCTTTTTGTTCTGACTCCATAAGGGGAATGAGATAACCGTAGGTCTTTCCAGTTCCAGTAGGTGCTTGAATTATCTTTACAGAGCAGTTGCCCTCTTGTATGGCGGAGAGAACTATCTGAAAAAACTCTTCTTGAACCCTCCTTCTTTCCAGACCTTTTTTCAGAAGGAACTCATATACCTGAAACATCACTATATAGTATAGTTCTCATTCTCATAGTCGTCTATTCAGCTATGAGGGCGGGTTCTTGCGAGTAAAGGGACTATAAGCTCCTATACTGGATTAATCGAAACCAATCCCAATCAGCTATGATTTGGAACGAATCCTGCTTTACTAAACCGCACTGGATGACAACTACTCAATATGGTCTTTAAATACCATATGCGACAATCAGAGTCTGTCGTATGGGATTGGCTAAAGGTTTGCATGGTCTCTTTGCTTGTGGTTTTTGGTTTTTGGCTGTAGAACTGTACAACTATTTTTCTAATTCGTGAGAGTGTTTTAAATTCTATATAGAGTAAGAACTACAGGGTTTAGTAATATAAATACCGCAAAAAGGCATGTCTCAGTGAAGAGACGATATTCGGACACTCCAAGGTGGGGCAGTTGTTTAGGAATGTGAAGAGGGCTTGGGGTGATAGAGATAACATGGGCTATACAAGCTTGCAAGTCTGTCTG
>JANWYC010000240.1 GCA_025057245.1 Aquificaceae bacterium
AGGTTGTAAAGTCTATGAGCCTTAAAGATGGGGAGGTTCAGAGGGTAAAACTGCCAAAGGGCGTGAGTGTGACGGAGGCTATAAATTACTATCTTTCTGACCCTGCGGTGGAGTATGCGGAGCCTAATTACATAGTGCGCAAGGCGGAGATAATTCCTAACGACCCGTTTTTTAGCCTTCAGTGGGGGCTGAGAAATGTGGGACAGATGGTGGGAGGCTTGCCTGGCGTGTCTGGTGTAGATGTTGGGGCGAGCTACGCTTGGCAAACATGCACTGGAGGAAGTGCGGTAGTTGCAGTCTTAGACACTGGCGTAGACTACAACCATCCAGACCTAAGAGACAACATCTGGAGAAATACTGGAGAGACTTCTTGTGATAACGGTGTGGACGAGGACAACAACGGCTACGTGGATGACTGTTTTGGGTGGAACTTTGCCAGCAACAACAACAATCCCATGGATGATGACAGTGATGGTCACGGAACGCACGTGGCTGGTATTATAGGTGCTGTTGGGAATAATGGTATCGGCGTATCTGGAGTAAACTGGGGTGTAAAAATAATGCCTGTCAAGTTTCTCGATGCTCAGGGTTATGGCACGGTAGAGCAGGCGGTTAGAGCTATAAGGTATGCGGTAGACATGGGTGCAAAGGTTATAAACGCAAGCTACGCCTATCCAAGCGGTTGCTTTTCAGTATCGCCTTCTATTACAGAACGCAACATATTAGAATACGCAAAAAGCAGGGGCGTCATAGTTGTATCTGCAAGCGGAAACTACGGCTGTAATAACGATAATACACCCTTCTATCCTGCAAGCCACAGATTAGATAATGTTCTTTCCGTGTCCGCATCCAACTCGATAGGTGGTTTACCCAGTTGGTCTAATTACGGACTTCGTTCAGTTCACCTTGCGGCGCCGGGTGTTAAAATCTACAGCGCTTTACCATCCAACCAGTATGGTTTTCTCAGTGGAACTTCTATGGCTTCACCCTTCGTCAGCGGTGCGGTTGCCATGCTTTTTTCCTGTAGACCAGAGCTCAGCTACTTACAGATAAGAGAAATCCTTCTTTCCACTGCGATGGCCCTTGAGGACCTTAGGAGAACCACCATATCAGGAGGTATGCTAAGGCTTGACAGAGCTCTTCAATCGCCACCCGTGCCAGCAAAGCCAACGCTCATATCCATAAGCCATAGCAGTGGCTCTATTACTCTGACCTTTCAAGACAATTCCTACATGGAGGAGGGCTTCGTAGTTCAGAGAGGTCTATCGGAGACTAATTTAATAGACATAGCTTCTTTGTCATCCAGACAAGATAG
>JANWYC010000241.1 GCA_025057245.1 Aquificaceae bacterium
GGGCGTGTCAATTAAGTGGAGAGTGTAAGTTTGACCGTCCATAGCTCTGTAAAACATTTTGACCGCTTGCAGTTTTATGGTTATGCCTCTTTCTCTTTCAATCTCAAGAGTGTCAAGAATTTGGTCTTTCATTTCCCTGCGTGAGACCGCACCCGTAAACTCAAGTAGCCTGTCCGCAAGCGTGGATTTGCCGTGGTCTACGTGAGCTATGATGGAAAAGTTTCTAATGCTCTCCATAGCTTTTAATAGTATAGAATATATTCTCACGCAAAAGCGTTGCACCAGCACCTTTTTGAAAGCCTAACAACCTTTGAACTCTGACGCCTTTTAAGGTGCAATCCCACACCTGCAAGAGGTTTTTGCTTTATACTATAAACCATGCTGTTCGTTCTCTCAGCACCCTCTGGCACTGGCAAGACGACCGTTGCGGAGCGTCTTCTGAGGATGTGTTCAAACCTTAAAAGGGTTATTACCGCCACTACCAGACCAAGGAGGGAAGGAGAAACCCACGGCGTTGACTACATCTTTTTGGACAAAGAAGGGTTTGAGAAGAGGATATTAGAGGGATACTTTTTAGAGTACGCCTTGGTTTACGGAAACTACTACGGCACGCCGAAGGAACAGGTTTTGGAAAACGAGAAAAAGGGCTACGATTCTCTACTGGTGATTGATGTTCAGGGAGCAAGGAAGGTTAAGGACGCTTACCAAGATACTACCCTTCTGTTTTTAATGCCACCGAGCTTGGAAGAGCTCAGAAGAAGGTTGACGACGAGAGGCTACGGCTTGGAAAACCTTGAGAATAGGGTAAAGAAAGCCAGCGAGGAGATAGCGTGCGCCAGATACTTTGACTACATCGTGGTAAACGACTTTCTGGACAAGGCGGTGGAAGCCCTACACACCATAATACTCGCTCAGAGGTTCAGAAGGGAAAGGTTCATGAGAGACCCCAAGATAAAGGACGGGAGGATGATTGAACTTCTCAGGCAAGGTCAGTGTGAAGCCTTTCGGTAAAGAGTTTTATAGTATAAAACATAACCTCATGCAGAAAGCTCATTTTCTAAGACATACAAAAATTCAAGCAACTCACAGCACTCTCATAAGCTTCTCTAAAAACCTCTCTCAGACTATCCATATGCCTCTCAAATCCTACAGAGCTATCTTAACTACATGCAACCGCCAACTTTTGTCTTCCTTATTGTATTTACCCTT
>JANWYC010000242.1 GCA_025057245.1 Aquificaceae bacterium
CATAATTGGAAGCTAAAACTATAAGACACAAACTGGGAGGGCAACATTACTTTCAATCCCACAATTGGCAGCTAAAACCTTTGCTTAGCCCTTGCTTAGACCTCTTGGTAGTGGGCTTTCAATCCCACAATTGGCAGCTAAAACCAGGAAGGTGGAGAATAATTTTAGGGGGTTTAGAATCTTTCAATCCCACAATTGGCAGCTAAAACGTCGCATCTCGCCTTTGCCTGTTTTGAGCCATTCCAACTTTCAATCCCACAATTGGCAGCTAAAACTTCCCTTGCAACATAGTTCATGTGGGCTTCAAGGTGCTTTCAATCCCACAATTGGTAGCTAAAACTTATCACTACAGAAGCCCTTCCTATTGTAATCCTGATACTGCTCTTTCAATCCCACAATTGGTAGCTAAAACCAAGCTGGAGGTCGTTTAGTTTGCAATACAAAAGCACTTTCAATCCCACAATTGGCAGCTAAAACTAACACTTTCAAGGAAAATACAAAACAAAGGAAAGACTTTCAATCCCACAATTGGCAGCTAAAACTTCTTCTCGCTATTAAACAGCCGTCGTCTGTCGTCCTTTCAATCCCACAATTGGCAGCTAAAACAAGCTGGCACGATAAACAAATAAAAGCAATGGTTATCTTTCAATCCCACAATTGGCAGCTAAAACGGTTTTTGTCGTGGAAACTATTGCCATAACCGCACTTTCTTTCAATCCCACAATTGGCAGCTAAAACCGTAAAGCAGGGCTTAACATTGCCAAAGCGATGCACTGCCCTTTCAATCCCAAAATTGGCAGCTAGAACTCCGCTTATAAGCGGTGGCGGTGGGAGAAAGATAGCTTTCAATCCCACAATTGGCAGCTAAAACATGAAAACGGAGACCAACCGCAGGTGGCTTGTAAGCTTCTTTCAATCCCACAATTGGCAGCTAAAACCAGAAGCTTCAAGGAAGTCAGGTGGTCAGTCCTGAGACTTTCAATCCCACAATTGGCAGCTAAAACAAGCGATAATGGCGGTTCATTACTTCAAACTTGAAATCTTTCAATCCCACAATTGGCAGCTAAAACTATACTCCGTTTTTCTGGTTATAGTTGGGAAGACCGCTCTTTCAATCCCACAATTGGCAGCTAAAACTCTAAGCTGTAGCTTTGGAGACAACGCTTTAAAACCCTTTC
>JANWYC010000243.1 GCA_025057245.1 Aquificaceae bacterium
TGCAGGCCTTCTTTTTACCTTTACTCTTCTTCTAAGCTTATCGATGAGTCTCCTTGCTTTACTTTTGATGGAGCTTATTCTTCAGATACCCGCTGGTTTTAGTCCTCAGGCAAAGGAAGCTACCAGGATTTCTTATCTTCTTCTTATTCCCTACATTTTTAGTTCCTTTATTTTCCACCACTTCGGAGCAGTCTTGAGAAGTCAGAGAAGGTTTACGCACTATTTTATAGGTGAATTTTTTATGTCAGTTGTAAACTTTACAGTCACTCTCACAGGTCTTATACTAACTAAAGATTACAAAACCCTACCTGTCTCTCTTGCCATAGCTCAGACAATAGGCAGTTTATACATGCTCTACGTAGGACGAGAATACTTACACCTGAAGTTTTATCTTGACGATAGAGCGAAGAAGCTAATTTTTCAATTCTTTCAGCTTTCCCTTCTTTACGGTGTTTTTCACCTCTACATTTTGGTAGACCGTGCCTTTGCTTCATACCTTGGTGAAAAGGCCGTTTCCGCTTTGGCTTATGGGCTTTTATTGG
Source organism: Aquificaceae bacterium (assembly GCA_025057245.1). GTDB lineage: Bacteria > Aquificota > Aquificia > Aquificales > Aquificaceae > Pampinifervens. Next base: position 543 of record JANWYC010000243.1, read on the forward strand.
CGAGCATCCCGAGGGCAATATTAAGATTTGAACACATGGCGGTTACTTCTCTTTCTGAAAGTAATGGTTCTATGCAAAAGTTAAACTTCTATCTCAAGAAGCTATTTCTTTTTAGCATGCCTTTTATGGTTTTCTTCTTTGCCCTTCCTTGGCTACCAGTAAAGCTACTTTTCGGATACGGAGCCTTCTCTAGGGTTGATGTAGACTTGACTTCTACCGCTCTTCAGTTTTATGCCCTTTCAATTCCTTTTATGTTTTTCTGGCCAGTGATATACAGAGTGTTTCAAATAAAGGAAAGGCTTTGAGGTGTAGGCTTTGTGACTATTTTTGGTGTGATTGTAAACTTTGTGTTAAATTATGTCCTTGTTTTCCACTTTAAGATAGGGCTTGCAGGCATATGCCTTGGCACTCTTGGAGCTTCTGCTATAGTATGTGGTGTTGGATATTTAATGTTGCTTATGGATATAAATCCCGTTAAGATATTTAATGCAAGTCGTTATTAGGGTTTTAAAAAATGAAGGTAGTAATCTTAGCAGGTGGATTTGGGACTAGGTTAGCTGAAGAGACTGAAATTAAACCAAAGCCAATGGTAGAAATAGGCGGTAAGCCTATACTTTGG
>JANWYC010000244.1 GCA_025057245.1 Aquificaceae bacterium
TTGGTCTTTTGCCCCTTTCCATTGCCTTGCCCGCATGCATTCCACCAATTACGAGATAGTGAAAGGTGTCCCTATCCAAGATGTAAACTGACAATGAACCTAAGTTGTAGAGTGCCTGCATCACGTGTATAAGTTCCTTTGCGGTATAACTCCACTCACGCCATATAGCAAAATCCGCATTTTCATGAAGCAGTATACCTTGAAAAGGCTTCTCTCCTTGCAAAAACAAGGCAAAGTAGACGGGGTCTCCTTCGTATCGGCTTGACACCGTAAACAAAATCTCAGGACGGTATAAGTTATACATCTTGCAAACTCTTGGCATGTCTTTTAAGCTTACTCTTCTACTCCTGAAAGGTGAGAAAACACCTTTTCCAGTAAGCCATCCCACATTAATGGAGAAGCTTTCACAGATATCTTCAAGTATGTCTTCAGTCGCTTCCTTTTCGTTGTTTTCAAGTGCTAAAAGCTCTTTCTCACTTCCTACCGTATCAAGGTAAGATAAAAACTCAGAACTGGAAATAGAAAGCTTCTCCCTCAAAGCCTTGAGCCTTTCGCCTATCAGGTAGGATTGACCGCTTACTGGACTTGCCATAAACATATTCCCTTGTCCAGTTATCAGGTAGTTGAGGTTCACAGAAAAGCGCTCTCTCAAAGCCTTTAACACGCCCAGTGGTATGTTTGCAAGACCACGCTCGTAGTTCCTATACGTTTCAACACCTATTCCCAATGCTTCCGCAAAATCCGCACCACTATAACCTAAAGCTTCTCTAATGGCACGAAGCCTTTCGCCCGTTTCCTCTTGTAGTTCCTTTTTCACCACTTTTCCGATTATACCATCCTTTCCTACATTACTGGATTTTTCTTGTAGCGAATTCCCTTGATTATACTGTAAAAGTGTGTTAAAATATACAGTGAGGAGGGGAAAACCATGAAAAAGCATGTTGACCCTGAGTTAATAGGAGTTCTTCAGAGACAACTTCTTAGCTTGATGGAAAAAACTGGCTTAACAGAGGAAATTCTTAAACGCAAGGCAACATGGCAAACCACTTTGCACAGCGGTTGGTCTTTTAGCGGGCAGAGAAAGTATGCAAAGGCGGTAGCAA
>JANWYC010000245.1 GCA_025057245.1 Aquificaceae bacterium
AAGGCGCGTAGCTCAGTAGGCAGAGCGCCTCCCTTACAAGGAGGAGGTCGGCGGTTCGAGTCCGCCCGTGCCTATTTATAGACCATGGATACTCTCGAGCTGGCAAACCTGCTGGGTGCGACCCACCTTGGTTCCAGAAGAGCGTTTAAAGGTTTTTCCATAGACAGCAGACAAGTAGAAGAAGGACGGCTGTTCGTAGCCATTAAGGGTAAGGTTCACGACGGTCATGACTTTGCTCTGAGTGCGGTTGAAAAGGGTGCGGTTGGCGTTTTGTGTGAGAGAAGACTGGAACTACCAGAAGGCTACCCACAGATACTGGTTCAAGACACCGTAGGAGCTCTTAGAAGGATTGCTCTTTTCAAAAGGGAAAGGTTCAAGGGTAAAGTGATAGCCATAGCAGGCTCTGCTGGCAAGACTACTACCAAAGAGTTGACCGCTTTCTTACTTTCAAAGCTGGGTAAGGTCTGCAAAACACCAAAGAACTACAACTCTCAAATAGGCGTTCCCCTCTCGGTGGCTAATTTTGACGAGGATTGTGAGTTCTGGGTCGTGGAGGTGGGCGCAAGCCAGAAGGGTGACGTAAAGAGTTTGGTGGAGATAGTAAAGCCTCACGTCAGGGCTATAACTGCCATAGGCGAAGAACACTTAGAAACCTTTGGATGTCTTGACGATGTGGTTCTCGGAAACGGTGAGGCGTTTAGCCACATGTCTGAGGAGGATTGGGGAGTATGTCCTCACAGCGTATCACACCGCTACCACATAGAGAGGAAGCTTACCTTCGGTGAGGGCAGTCTGTGGGCAGAGGACTTGGATATCTCCCTTCAAGGCGTGCGTTTCAAAGTTCAAGGCGTGGAGGTAAGCCTGGTAGTCCCCAGCCTTGCGGTGGTAGAGAACGTCCTTTGCACCCTTCGCATTCTGGAAGCTCTCGGCGTTGACTGGAGACCGTTATCAAAAGAGCTGGCTCACTTCAAGCCCGT
>JANWYC010000246.1 GCA_025057245.1 Aquificaceae bacterium
CCACAATTGGCGACTAAAAATCACCTTGCTCGTCTTCTTAGGTCATTTGACTAGCTACTTTCAATCCCACAATTGGCGCCTAAAAACGCTTTCTTTGTTTGAAGATTTTCTGTACACAGACTTTCAATCCCACAATTGGCGCCTAAAACAGTGTCTGCAACTAAAACAATTATAGACAGAACCGCCTTTCAATCCCACAATTGGCGCCTAAAACGCACTACGAGTTGAATCTCTAAACCTTCCTTTTAACCTTTCAATCCCACAATTGGCGCCTAAAACGACGGTCCTAGATGTGGTTATGGTGGCTTCTACACTCTTTCAATCCCACAATTGGCGCCTAAAACTTTTCGCCGAAGAAGAGGGCAGGTTTGGTCTTTTGTCCTTTCAATCCCACAATTGGCGCCTAAAACTACCGTAAGCCCCTCCACGAAAGTCTTAGGCTCTTCCCTTTCAATCCCACAATTGGCGCCTAAAACTGACAAAGAACGCAAGAGCTACAGTGTGATAATCACCTTTCAATCCCACAATTGGCGCCTAAAACTGTTTGCACTCTACCTACCGACCATCGTTCTCTTCCTCTTTCAATCCCACAATTGGCGCCTAAAACTATATTACCTCTACAGATGGCAGTGCGTAAAATTCCGCTTTCAATCCCACAATTGGCGCCTAAAACGACAACCTCTGAGAGGAAACATTTTTGACAAGCTCTGCTTTCAATCCTACAATTGGCGCCTAAAACGTTGCATAAAGCCCAGAAAAGACAATGCTTGCCCCACCCTTTCAATCCCACAATTGGCGCCTAAAACATGGTATTTCCTCCACGCCAGAGTCGATAATGTGTTTCTTTCAATCCCACAATTGGCGCCTAAAACTCGCTACAACGGTGGTGTTCTTTACTACGTGGAAGGCTTTCAATCCCACAATTGGCGCC
>JANWYC010000247.1 GCA_025057245.1 Aquificaceae bacterium
AAAAAATAGACTACCAGAGCAGTGAGAAGGCTTCCTATAATGATTTCCTCTATGGCAGCTCTTACGCTGTCCTTAACAAAGATGGAAGAGTCAAAGGTAAAGTCCATTCTCATACCAGGTGGAAGTTTTTTGTTTATCTCCTCCATCTTTGCCTTTACCGCATCTACCACCTGAACTGTGTTGGTTTTTGACTGCTTGTATACTACAAGCACTATCGCCTGTTCGCCGTTAAACCTTGACATACCCCTTTTTTCGTCTTCTGTGAACTCCACAAAGCCCACATCCCTTAGTCTTACGCCGTTTCTTATGTAAACACTTTCCAGCTCCTCCGCATCCCTTACTTTGCCGTATAGTCTTATGATGTACTCTCTGTTTTTGCCGTATATGGTGCCGGCGGGTGCTTCAAGGTGGTTTTTTTCTACAGACTCTATCACATCCTGAACCGCAAGACCTCTGGAATAGAGCTTTTCTGGGTCAATTCTCACCCAGAGCGCGTTGTCCCTAAAACCGCCCAAGTCCACCTGACCTACGCCGTTTATCCTTTCAAACTCTCTCTTTATGACCTTGTCCGCCCAGTAAGCGAGAGTTTGATAGTCCGCAGTCTTTGAGTGTAGAAGAGTGACAAAGACTGGTGATAGGGATGTGTCCACTTTCCTAACTACTGGTGGGTCTACGCCTTCTGGAAGTCTTCTGAGAACTCTTTGCACCGCATCCCTAACCTCCTGAGCTGCCACGTCTATGTTCTTTTCCAAAGAAAAGGTTATGGTTATCCTTGAAGTGCCCGCAAAGCTGGCAGAAGATATGGTCTCAATACCACTTATGGTAGCTATCTGGTCTTCTATTTTTCTGGTTACGTTAACATCCACCACGTATGCGTTAGC
>JANWYC010000248.1 GCA_025057245.1 Aquificaceae bacterium
ATCTAATTGCTTTGTCTAACAGCGCCTTTAAGCTCGTAATTCTCGGAAATATAATGTTTACAAACAAACTCTCTTGAAAAAAGCTTTGTAAAGCTAAATAGCTCTTGTATGTTTTTATAATACCATCTCTTATAATACCTTTTATAATAATTTTTAAAATCTTTTCATCTTTCTGCATATTTGTTAAATAGACAATCTGATATGGTTTTTTACTAATACAATTTTTTTCATTATTATATAAAGAAAGGAAGTGCCTAAAAGTTCTCCTTTCCTCTCCGGATGCTTCACCAACTCTCTAACCACTATCCCATCAAGCCCCAGTGTAGCAAAGGCAGTGAAAAGTGAGGTAAAGGCAATAGCATAGTTCCATAGACCAAACTGCTCAGGACCCAGATATCTTGCAATCCATCCCATAACAAAAAGACCAACACCAAGGCGGAAAATCTTGTCAAAAGTTAGCCACCCAATGTTATCCAGGACCCTTTGTAGAGTCGGTCTGTTATTTGTTAGGTTTCTCAGATATGGCACTTTAACAGCTACTTTAGAAAGCATTTGCATCAAACCCGAGATAGTTTTGATAAACTTTCCTAATCCCTTCCATCAGAGGAATTTTTGCCACCCAACCCATATCTCTTATTTTGCTTATATCCAATAACTTTCTTGGAGTCCCATCTGGCTTAGATAAGTCTGTTCTAATTTCTCCTTTGTATCCTACTATGTCTTTAATCATTAAAGCAAGTTCCTTGATAGTCAAATCCTCTCCAGTTCCTACGTTTACAAAGTAATCAGCACAATACCTTTTCATTTCCTCCGCATCCACATTTTCCATTAAAAACACGCAGGCATCCGCAAGGTCATC
>JANWYC010000249.1 GCA_025057245.1 Aquificaceae bacterium
CTACAAAGACAAGGAATAAAGCCACTTCAAAGCAAGAGGTATCAAAGGCTTAATCATAGGCTAAGTGAATACGTCAAGTCAGAGGTAAGAAGAATTTTGAATAAAGTTGTTGGACTTTATAAACCTGCAAAACTTATAGTGGAAGACTTGCGATACTTTGTCAAGAGAGTGATAAATAACTTTCCAAAGGTGGTCAAGAGAGTGCTTATAAGACTTGGGCTTGGAGAGATAAAGAGAAAGCTAAGAGAACTTCAAGAGGAGTATGGTATAGAAGTAGTTTACGTCAATCCTGCCTATACTTCTCAAACTTGTAGCAATTGTGGCTATGTCCATAGAGAAAACAGAAAAAGTAGAAGCGAGTTTGAGTGTAAGTGTTGTGGTAGAAAACTTCACGCTGACGTGAATGCGTCCAGAAACCTGCTTGACCGTGTCAGGTGGGAGGTGCGTTTATACGGCGTGAAGCAAGCCCTTGCTATTCAGGTTAAGAAGTTTTTTAGAAAGCCTGAATAGTGAGCGGTATAAGTGCCTTTGGGGTAAGGCACGGGGCTTACTGGCAGGAATGCCTGCCACAGTCCCTAAACCTGAGGTATGGGGCAAGTATCCATGCTGAAGGATACTCTAACATACGCCTTATAAGACTTAGGCTAAGTATATAATTCTAGATAAACATCCACGCTGGAAAAAGCGTTATAGACTGCGTTCTTCTTGGATATGAGCGAGTTGTAAAGAAGGACAAGAACCACAAAAAGGACCGCAAGGATTATGAGGAAAGCAACCAGATTTTTCCATCCCCACCTCCTTATAAAATTTTAGCATGCTAATTTTGGAAAAGCTATCCAAGAGGGCGCTGGTGGGTCA
>JANWYC010000024.1 GCA_025057245.1 Aquificaceae bacterium
GCGTGTTTTTTTGTTGTTATAATAGCGTTAAATTATTCGTTGAAAGGAGGCTAAAATATGAAGATAAGAACACTCCTGATGGCGGGTTTGATGTTAGCTTCACCACTCCTTGTGAAACCCACATGGTCTCATCAGCACGAGGGGGCGCATCAGCAGGCAAAGGACAACATAATTCTTGTGGTGAACCTTACCACTGACAAAGGCATGTCTCCCATGATGGCAGTGAGGTTCGCAACCGTATCTCTTGGCAGGGGTAATCAGACCGTGGTATGGCTCAACTCTGAAGCTGTAAAAATCGCAGACGCAAAAGCAAAGAAACCAACGGAGGCTACAAAAATGCTAAAAGATTTTATTTCAAAGGGTGGAAAGGTTTATGTGTGCCCTCACTGTGCGCAGAAGCTGGGTATTAAAGAGCTTATAGAAGGTGCGGAGTTTGGGAAGCCAGACATAATCTTTGGCGCGCTTTCTCAAGATAGGGTGAGAATAGTATCTTGGTAAGGAGGTAGAAAATGAGGCGAGGCTTTCTTCTTACCGCTCTTTTTTCTCTTTCATCCTTTGCTCAAGAGGTTCTTATAAAGGAAGTTGAAGTAAAGGGTAAAAAGGAAACCTTTAAGGAAAGTCTTGAGATAAGAGAAGTAAGAGAGTCCTTCGCAAAGGACGTTGGTGAAGCTCTTCAGAAGGTAGAAGGTGTTAACAAGGTAAGAAAGGGTGGCATAGCCAACGATGTGATTATAAGGGCTTTCCAAAGGGATAACATCAATGTTCTCATTGACGGCACGGAGGTTCACGGTGCATGCCCCAACAGAATGGACCCACCCGCCTTCCATGTGGACTTCTCCGAAGTAGAAAAGGTAGAGATAATAAAAGGTCCTTTTGACATAAGGAATCAGGGTTCTATGGGTGGTCTGGTAAACATCATCACCAAAAAACCGGACAAGGGCTTTAGGGTCAGGCTAAGTGCCACTGCCGGCTCTTTCAACTTCATAAACCTATCCCCAGTAGTCTCTTACAGAGATGACAGATTCTTCGGACTTGTTGGATACTCATACAAGTATTCAAAGCCTTACAGGGACGGAGACGGGAAAAGGGTTACTGAATATGCATCTGGGCATCCTAAACCCCCGGACTCTGCCTACAAACCAGAAAAGTTAAACTCCAAAGCCTTTGAGATAAACACCTACTGGGCGAAGTTTGGCTTCTTCCCGCAGAAAAACCACGAGCTGGAGCTCTCTTACACTCGTCAGCAAGCTGACCACGTTCTCTACCCTGCTTTGAGAATGGATGCAATTTACGACAACACAGACAGGGTAAACCTCACCTACACCATTGAAAAGAGACTAAAACTGCAGGTATATTTCAATCAAGTTAAACACGACATGACAGACCAGTACAGACGGTCTTCTATTAACGCTCCCAGGGTTTACTCCATGAGAACCTACGCAGAGACTAAAACCTACGGCGGTAAAATGGAGGTTAAAGTAGACCACCTTTCAGTAGGCTTAGACGCCTATCAAAGGAATTGGGATGCGATAAACGAAAGAAGAATGTATTCAAACTACACCCCTGTTCACATGATACCCGACGTGGACATTAGAAATCTCGGTCTTTACGGAGAGTATGATAGGAAGTTTGACAAATACAGGTTAGTTGCAGGCTTAAGACTGGACTACACAAAGAGCGAAGTAGGTGCAAAGGATGGAAGCACTTCTCCGGAGTTTAAAACAAACCTCTACAACCAATTTCACGGCACGAGGAGCACTTCTAAGACAGACACATACCCCTCTGGCAACCTACAGCTATTCTACAACATAAGCAAAGAGCTTGAACTTTTCACGGGCGTGGGTCACGCAGTAAGAGTTCCAGACCCACAGGAGAGGTATATATACCTTCCTGGAGCAATGCAAACGCCACCGTGGGTAGGTAATCCTAAGCTAAAACCCTCGCGCAACACGGAGGTGGACGTAGGAATAAAGCACAAAACTCAGGACTCTTTGACAAAGGCTACGGTCTTTTACAGTTTTGTTCAGGACTACATTACGGTCAACAGGCGGCAAACTGTAAACACCTACGCAAACACTGATGCGGTTTTCTGGGGCTTTGAGTTTAGCTCTACTTATAACCTACAGAAAAACCTATTTTTGCTCAGCGGTGCAAGCTATACCAACGGCAAGAAAGACAAAAATCAATCTATAGGCATAACTGACGAAGACGTGGCTGAGGTGCCTCCTCTGAAGGGCAGGCTTGGGCTAAGGTATGACACTGGTGTTTGGTTTGTGGAAGGCGAAACTGTTGCTGCCGCTACGCAGAACAAGGTAGACTCTAACTTGGGTGAGACGAAAACCTCTGGCTGGGCTATAGTAAACCTCAAAGCGGGCGTGGAATACAAAAACTTAAAGGTCAACGCCGGAGTGGAGAACCTGCTTGACAAACACTACTACGAGCATCTCTCTTACATAAGAAACCCCTTTGCGGGTAGCAGAGTGCCAGAACCCGGTAGGAGTTTCTACCTGAGTGCCTCTTACCAGTTTTGAGTTATTCCTAACGGACTGTAAGGCTCTTCTCCCCTGTTGGGGGGTGCCCTCCTTTACATATGAAGTGTAAAAAAACCGATACAAAATGAAAGACATGCGGATAAACATAAGAAGTATGAGGACGGTTATAGTAGAAGACGAACCTTTAGCAGTGCAAAGGCTAAGGAGGATGCTTTCAAAGGATGCTAGGCTTGAGGTGGTGGCGGAGGTAGGCTCATACAAAGAAGCTATTGACACCATTCAGGAGCAAAAGCCAGAAGTTCTCTTTCTTGACATCAGACTTCCTGACGGAACGGGCATAGACTTGGCAAAGGAGGTTCTTTCCCTCGGACTCAACCCTTACATCATCTTTACCACTGCTTACGGTGAGTACGCCGTAGAGGCTTTCAGAGTGTCTGCGGTAGACTATCTTCTAAAACCTTTCTCCGAAGAGGACCTAAAGAATGCCATAGACAAAATCTTTGAAAAAAAGAGCAACGTTCCTCAGGTTATGGAATTTATAAAATCTGAGAGACCGATAATACCCGCTAAAATAGGCAACAAGGTAGTGTTTTTCAACCCTGACGACATATACTACGTGCAGGCTGAGATGGGTGAGGTAAGTGTAAGAACTAAGGAAGGGCTAATACCTTTGAGTAAAAAACTTTACGAAGTGGAAGAGAGGCTAAGACCTTACAACTTTTTCAGAGTGCACAGGTCATATTTGGTTAACCTCAACAAGGTCAAGGAGCTTAAAGGCGTGGAACAGAGTAAGTATGTAATAGTGTTTAAGGACATTAACGAAAGTATAAAGACAAGCAGGGAAGGTGCAAAAGCCTTAAGGGATTACCTTAACATTTAAGCCTTGTATAAACTCCTTACCAAAGACACTCTATCGTAGTAGTTTACCACGGGCTTATGGTAAGGCAGTTTGTGCCTTAAGGGGTCTTGGAGCATGGGGCAGGGTAGGTGAGACAGCTCTGGCAGGTATTTTTTTATATACTCACACTCTGGGTCGTATCTTTGAGCCTGAAGCATGGGATTAAAGAGCCTTAGGGGTTTCGGGTCTGCTCCCACGGAGGCGCTCCACTGCCAGTTTCCTATGTTTACCACTTGGTCATAGTCCAGAAGGTGTTCTTTGAAAAACTCCTCTCCAATACGCCAGTCCACCAAAAGCACCTTGGTTAGAAAGCTGGCAAGTATCATCCTCATTCTGTTATGAAGCCACTTTTCTTGCTTTAGCTGACGAACGCCCGCATCTACTAAGGGATAGCCGGTTCTACCTTCCAAGAAGGCATCTATGTGTTCTTGTCTATTCTCCCATGCGATGCCTCGCCTTTTCTCCTGAAACTCCAAGTCTTTTACCTCAGGATTATGAAAAGCTATGTGATACCAAAACTCTCTCCACGCCAGCTCCTTAATAAACTGCTCGCTCTTTCCATAAACCTTTTTGAATATCTCTCTAAGAGAAAGTACGCCAAACCTGATGCAGGGAGACAGCTTTGAAGAGCCATCTATTGCTGGGTAGTTTCGGGTCTCTTCGTATTTCTCAAAAGGAAAGGTCTCCAGCCTTCTTTTACAATCTTCTGGGTAGAAAGGCTCGGGGTCTTCCACCTTTAGCATAAGTTTTATGCGGTTGATGTCGGGTAGTGGCAAATCCGGAACTTTAAAGTCCGCCACTGGCTCAGTGGAAAGGTCTACTTTGTTTATCCACTCTTTATAAAAGGGCGTGTATACCTTTCTTTGAGGGATGCTTTCCACTGGAGAGAGGAAGTTTTCAAAGAGTTGCACAAACTCCACACCGTATAGCTTACAGACCTGTTCTACTTTCTCATTTCTCTCTTTACCACTCCAGCTGTAGGAAAGGGTAGTGTATACATGGGTAGGTTTATAAACTTTAAAAACTTCTCTTAGCGCATCCTCCGTCTTGCCATAAAAACAGTATAGCTTTAGGCTCTTTGAGAGCTGTTCCACCGCTCTAACCACATAACCTAACTTTTTGCCCTCAGCCTTGAGCTCCTGCAGTATGTCCGTGTCAAACACAAACAGAGGAACTACTTCTCTATGTCTTTTGGAAACATAGGCTAAAGCTCTGTTATCCTCCCTTCTCAAGTCTTTTTTAAACAGATAAACCGCACTCATGGTTTTGCCACCGCCAAGTATATAACCCAGAGGGAGACCAGTATTAGTGGAAGGGCTACCGCTATTGTAAACAAGTCATACCGCTTGTAAGCAGTGGTCTTATCCTTAGCCCTTGGGATGTAAAGGTTTACGAACCAGAAGTTTACAACTTCAAGGGGGAGTATAATACCAAGAACGAGAGGTAGTTTTTTGTTAAGCCAGTTTATGTCAAATCTGTATTCAAGCATGTGGAGCATATACAGACCCATGGCAAGTGCTAAAGCAAAGCCTGCAATCTCAACGTTTGTCATCCAACGGTAAAAGCTTCTCAAAAGGTCTTGATTGCATCCTGTGTTTCTGTAATTAGAGTAGAGCATGAAAAGACCCAGAGAGGAAGAGGCACCTGCCCAGATAAATATGCCTATAATGTGGAAGAACTTTGCGGTTGTGTATTCCATTTCTTAAGGTATTTTAGCGACCTTTTGATGTTGTAGTATATCTTTTTACCTACGAAAGGTAACTTTTTGAGCTTAACTATATCCTTTTTGGAGGAGCGAGATAGCAAGAGTATGGCGAGGAGGTATAGAGGAACTGTGGGTAGGATGGGTAGGAATATACCTATCGTCCCAAGGGCGAAGAAGGAAAACCCAGAGATTTTGTAAAGGCTTTTCTTCATAACCAATAATATAGACCAAAAAAGCTAAAATAGAGACGACTAAACCATACAGTTCAACCGCTTCGTCTAAAAAGCTAACCTTCTAAGCTTGGTATTTAGCCACTTCTGAGCTTGAGTGTTGCAAAGTAGTTAAAAACCGCACGGTCTGAAAGCGAGAGATTTATTAATATTAGACACAGCACCATTATATCTACGAACAAGCCATGAGTAGAGATTTAAAGAAAAAAGTAAACTGAGGCTTTTTATAGTAGGCTTCTTAGCTTTTTAAATTTTCTCCTCAGACACAAGATACTCTATAATTTTAAGAACTATGGTAGACTGGCTTATAAGAAAAATATTAGGCACGAAGAGTGACCGTGAGGTAAAAAGGCTTCGCAAGATAGTTCAGAGGATAAATCAGAAGGAAAAGGAGCTTGACCAGCTTAGCAACTTACAGCTCAGAGAGCTGGCAAGAGGGCTCCACCAGAGTATATCTCAGGAAGAGCTAAAGGAAAAGATAAGGGATGGAGAGATAGTGCAGGAGGTTGAGACGGTCTTTGCTCTGGTAAGGGAAGTAGGTAAAAGGACGCTGGGTCTTAGGTTCTTTGACGTGCAGTTAATCGGTGGTCTTGTTCTCCACGAGGGCAAGATTTCCGAGATGAAAACTGGGGAAGGTAAGACTTTGGTGGCTACATCCGCAACAGCGCTTAACGCTATGACAAACGAAGGCGTCCATGTGGTAACCGTCAACGACTATCTGGCGAGGAGGGACGCGCAGTGGATGGGTGCTATCTACCTGTTTTTAGGTCTTGATGTGGGAGTGATAAACTCTGACTACAGTTCTTACAAAGTAGAGTGGGCTGACCCAGAGCTGGCGGAGAGAGCCATAGCGGAGGACTGGAGGGTATGGCCAAAGGGTTACTTTGAGGAAACGCTACCCTCAGAGCTTATATCCGTTCAAGCAAAGAAGGCTTTTTACACAAAGTTGAACCCTTGCACCAGAAGGCAGGCTTACGAGTGTCACATAACTTACGGAACTAACAACGAGTTTGGTTTTGACTATCTGAGGGACAACATGGCTTTCTCCCTTGAGGAGCTGGTGCAGGTCAAGGGGCACAACTTTGCCATAGTGGACGAGGTGGATTCCATACTTATTGACGAAGCCAGAACACCTCTAATAATCTCTGGTCCTGCGGAGATGGATACTTCGGTCTACTACAAGGCGGATGAGGTGGTAAGGAAGCTAAAACCTGAAGTGCACTTCGTGGTTGACGAAAAGAACAGAACGGTTCAGTTAACGGAGGAGGGTATAAAAACCGCCGAAGAGCTCTTAGGTGTGGATAACTTGTATGACATAAGGCGAATAGACATCTTACATGCGATTAACCAAGCCTTGAGGGCTCACAACCTCTTTAGGAAAGATGTTCATTACATAGTCAGAGACGGGGAGGTTCTCATAGTGGATGAGTTCACTGGTAGAGTGCTTCCGGGTAGAAGGTGGAGTGATGGATTGCATCAGGCTATAGAGGTAAAGGAAGGCGTTCCAATACAACAAGAGAACCAAACACTTGCCACCATAACCTTTCAGAACTACTTCAAACTCTACAGAAAACTCTCTGGTATGACTGGCACTGCGGAGACCGAAGCCCTTGAGTTTAAGGAAATATACGGGCTTGAGGTGGTGGTAGTCCCCACTCACAGACCTATGAGAAGAAAAGACCATCCGGATACCATGTTCAAGACAAAAAGTGAAAAGTGGGAGGCTGTGGTAGAACTAATAAGCCAAGAACACGAAAAGGGTAGACCTATTCTGGTAGGCACTGTCTCCATAGAAGATTCAGAGCACCTTTCCAAGCTCTTACAAAAGAGAGGTATAAAACACAACGTGCTAAACGCCAAACATCACGAAAGGGAAGCGGAGATTATAGCTCAGGCTGGTAGGGTGGGTGCGGTCACCATATCCACAAACATGGCAGGTAGGGGAACGGACATACTTTTAGGTGGAAACCCAGAATACCTTGCGAGAGAAATACTCAGGTCAAAAGGCAAGTCTCCAGAGGAAAGCACGGAGGAAGAGTGGAAAAGTGCCTTAGAATCCGCTTACAGAATTACTGAAGAGGAGAAGAAGAAAGTAGTAGAGCTGGGCGGTCTTTTGGTTATAGGCACAGAAAGGCACGAGTCCAGAAGGATAGACAATCAGCTAAGAGGAAGGGCGGGAAGGCAGGGCGACCCGGGCGAGTCTCGATTTATCCTGTCCTTAGAAGACGACCTAATGAGAATATTTGGTGGAGACAGAGTTAAAAAGCTAATGGATATGCTTAAAATACCACCAGGAGAGCCCATTGAAAGTGGTATGGTAACCAAAGCCATACAGAACGCTCAGAAAAGAGTGGAAGCTCAAAACTTCCAGATAAGGAAAAGGCTTCTTGAATACGACATGGTTATGAACACTCAAAGGCTTACCGTGTATTCCATGAGAAGGGACATGCTCGAAGGTAAAGGTCTTGAGGAATACCTAAGGGAGTTTATACACGACCTTGTAAGTCAAAAGGTGGAAGAGACCATAAGAGAAGAAGAGCCAGAGCTGTGGGAGCTTGAACCTCTTAGGAACTACATAAAGGAGCTTCTGGGCTTAGAAGTGGACATGCCTCAAGCAAGGGATAGGCAAGAGTTGATAGACCTTTTGAGCGATGCGGTGCTTAAGGCAGTGGAAGCAAAAAAGCAGGAGTTGGGTGAGCCTGTTTTCTACGAGCTTTTAAAGGTGTTGATGCTCTCAAACCTTGACCATCTTTGGAGGGAGCATTTGCATACCATGGATAGGCTCAGAGAGAGCATCTACTTAAGAGGTTATGCGTCAAGGGACCCTCTCGTGGAATACAAGAAAGAAGCCTTCTACCTTTTTGAAGACATGCTCTACAGACTGAGGGAGAGAGTCGTTTCAGACATTTTCCACATGCAGGTAAGAACTCAGGAGGAGCTGGAGGAAGAGGTCAGGAGAGAGGAGGAACGCACGCAAAAACTTTTAAGCCTGGCGGTTTTCAGCGGGGTGGAAGGAAAGGCAGATCAATCTCAAAAGGGTCCAAAGAGAAAAACTCTGAGAGAGCGACTGCAGGCAAGGAGAAAGAAATAGGTTTAAAGTTTGTGTAGAAGTCAAATATGTATTTGAACTGTATGTTGCCTTCCCTTACGAGCCTTATACCCTTTGGATACATTAACCTTACAATGGTTGACGGTTTGCCCTTCCTTGTGCCTCCATTTATGTACAGGTCCACTTTATCGCCGAAGTATTGCATGGCTTCCTTTACCGTAGTTGCGGGTTTCTCTCCCTCTGGGTTTGCGCTGGGTGCTACCAGTGGAACGTTCAAAATTTTAAGAAGCTCAAACACATGACTTTGGGCTTTTGGCTTTCTAACCGCAAGGCTCTTCCCACTCCTTGTAAGAAAGAGGGGAAGCCTGTTCCACTTGTAGAATATGAACGTTGCAGGATAGGTCTGCACCAGAGCTTCGTGTCGTTCAGTAAACATCAGACCAAGGTCGCGTAGCCATGCAACGTTGGGAATAAGTAAGAGGAAAGGTCTACCGCTCGGTCTTCTTATGGAATACAGCCTCTCCACCGCCTCTCCGTTGCTCGCATCTGCCAGAAGACCGTATATGGTGTCTGTGGGAAAGCACACTATACCGCCGTTAGATAGCACATCCGCTACATCTTCCAGAACCGTCCTCGTCAGCTTTTTTACTTTCACGGCTATACATAATTTTAATAAACTTTAGAGTTCCCATTCTTATAGTCGTTTATTCAACTACAAGAACAAGTCTGGCAGGTAAAGGGAGTATAGACTCCTCTATGAGACTAGCTTTTACCAATCCCAATTAGCCCATCAGGACTAATTCTGTTTTACCGTTTACACCGTGCAGCATTGGACGTTAACTACTCCGCATTATGCAGAAATATTTTAAAACCACAATTGAACTTTGTCAACATGTAAGAGGAGAATGTTTGAGAATTATCTTATAGGCATATGACAATAACTCTATACCGCACGTGGAAAAACATAAAAAACTTAGCTTCAGAAGTGTCATAAGATTCCAGAAAATGAACCTTACCAATACAAATACACTCGCAAGCTCGTATAGCCTCGTATTATCCCTATCACCCCAAGCCCTCTTCACATTCCTAAACAACCGCCTCATCTTGGGGTGTCGGAATATCGTCTCTTTACTGAGATATACCTTTTTGCGGTATGTATGTTATAAACCTTGTATTTCTTGCTCTGGAAGAATTTAAAACATTCTAATTAGGTTTCGTTGACCCTATAGCCAAATCGTTGAATTACTTCCACAGGATTTGTAGCAAGAATGAGCTCCCTGTGAAGCTTTTTTAGTTTCTCTCGGTTAGTTTCCGCCTTGATTTGCTCTTCCAATTGTTTTGGCACCTCACCAAGCTTTACTTCCAACACATCAAGCACCATCTCCTGAGCATCTTCTAATAGCCCCTCAAACCTTCCTTCAAGTCTCCCCTCGAGCCTTCCCTCGAGCCTTCCCTCAAGCCTTCCCTGCTGTAAGCCCTGTTGCAAACCCAACTCATATTTCATCTCTGAATAGGTCTTCAACTCAAACTCCACTCTTTCACCTCCTACTTCTCTCAATTTAATCAACACCTCCTCCCAGTCAAGACCCTTTTCCTTTGACACTATCAACACAAACAACTCCACATACCACCGCTCCCTCTCCCCTAACTTCCCCATCACCTCCGCAAACCTCACTATCCCCATCAATAACTCCTCAAGCGGTCTGTCAAGATTCCTAAGCAAGTAAAGGTATGTATACATCACACTATATAGCTCAATCCTCTTCAAAAGGTCCTCTCGGTTAAGGCTTACCAAGTCAAGAAGTAACACCCTGTAGTTTAGAAAGTAAGACCTAATCTCAGAAGGTATTTCAAAGAGTTCCACAAACTCAACAGGATAAAGCCAAGGCTTTTCTCCGTGATAGAATATGAAAGGAAGC
>JANWYC010000250.1 GCA_025057245.1 Aquificaceae bacterium
ACTTCAGTTATGTTCATAGGAGAAAATATAAGCCACTTCTGAGAATCTTTGTCAAATATGAAACCCCTACGCCCTGTGCCACAACTCACATAGTGGGATTAAAACCCACACGGTGGGATTAAAACTCCAACAGAGTTATTTAACTCACAGATTGAATTATTCAGGTCACAACCCAACACAGTGGGATTAAAACCTGCGGTCATGGGCTACAAAGCCTACCAGACTTCCAAGTCGCAACCCCACGCAGTGGGATTAAAACGGGTCTGAAGCCTGAGATAACTCGCTATGTCAGGATGTCGCAACCCCACACAGTGGGATTAAAACTTTTTATAGAAAGCCAACCACGGAGAGGGTCGAAGACCAACAAGACCAGAAGGGTAAACTCTGAGGGTAAGACCTTTGGTTGGGTTTTGATAGAGATTTGATTTTTTTATCAAGGTAATTCTTTAACTGAACACTATTATTGGACCGCTACTCTTTCAAGAAAACCCTTTGGTATATGTGGTTTATGTTTTTGAGAAAGTCTGCTGGGTTTATAATCTCTTCCAATTCCTCTTCGGCGAGCATATTTCTTACGCTCTCGTTCTGCAGGAGTGCTTCCTTGAAATCCATACCCTCCTGCCAGCTTTTCATGGCACACCTCTGAACCATATCATAGGCGGTATCCCTAGGAATTCCCTTTTCCATCAATCTTACAAGAACCCTTGAGGAAGCATAAAGACCGTAGGAGAGTTCCATGTTTTTTTTCATGTTTTCCTCATAGACCACAAGACCATCGAGGATGTGGAGGAAAAGATGAAGCATGTAGTCAAGGGCTATG
>JANWYC010000251.1 GCA_025057245.1 Aquificaceae bacterium
GAAAAAAGCTGATCAAAACCAACCTGCCGAACCGCAGGTTTCTCTCGCGGCTTAATCGACGCTCGCGACCGTGACCTGTCCTAGCCTGAGAGGGCAGGAAGCGGCAGTACTATCAGGCTCGCGGCCATCTGAGGGTCAGGGTATCCTGATCCGCTGCGGGGGCGGTGGCCGTTAAACCTAATGCCCGCTAGCGACCGGAAGATCCTGTTCGTCGGAGCTTCCGGAAGCGAACACGGAGGGAAGCCTTAGCTGGACAGCCTTCCGAAAAAAGACGAACTACACACGTAGATGCCAGCATGGACGCGCACCGGGACGCGGGTTCAATTCCCGCCGCCTCCACTTAACCCTTGGTGATAACAAATTGTCACATCTAGAACTTCAAATGGAAACGTAACCGCTCAGGACTTGCACCGTCATGGCCTTCGGAACGAATCGCCGCTGGCAAGACTTACAACCAACGACATTCGTTCCTTCGTGCTACTTTTTTTTGCATCTACAAACACCCGTGATCCATTTGAATGTTTGACATGCTTTGTTGTACGACGAACTAGTAGAAATGTCACGACCGTCCTCAGAACCGCCAAAGACCACCTGAGCGGCATGTCCAGTTTGCCGAATGTACTCCCTTCCTTGCTTAAGGATAAGGATGCACGCCCGAACTTTTCTGTGTCTCGGGATATTGCAGACGAACCGATACAAGTTCACATCTCTCGCGGCGTAGCGAATCGGATCTAAGTTCTTCCAGCAGTTGAGGCTGGGCAAGTAGTCACGATAGCGGAAGTGATA
>JANWYC010000252.1 GCA_025057245.1 Aquificaceae bacterium
GCAGGCATGGAAAACTTGGCTGTGTGGACTGTAAAAAACTCATGTTTGAGGGGCTTGAAAACTTCCTTATGCCCATAAGAGACAGAAGGGAAGAGCTCTCAAAGGACAGAAAAGGGCTCAAAGAGGTTATCGAGCTCGGCTCAGAAAGGGCAAGAACAATAGCAGTTCAGACAATAAAAGAAGTGAGGGAAAAGGTCAGAGTGGGATGACTTTCCTCCTTCTCTTTCTTTCCCTTTTTCTTCTATATCTCCTGTTGGTGGAGCTCTATCCTTTTAGAAAACTCAAGGTAGAGCGCGTCTCTTACGCTATACCCCGCCTCCCTGACCTCTATCTTTACTCCTTTCAGATACATGTTCACAGTCAGTTTTCTTACGACTCCCTTGGAAAGCCAGAAGACATAATCAGAAGTGCAAAGGAAGAAAACATAGACTTCGTCGTGGTTACAGACCACGAAAACGACAGCATAAAACACTTTGCAGGGGAAAGGCTTATAGCGGGTATGGAGAAAAAGGTTCTGGGCGAGGGTGGAAAAGTCCTCGGAGACCTTCTTTTGGTGGGTGACTTGAAAGTGGTGGCGCATCCCTTCAGAGAAAAATACCAGTGGAGGCTTGAACTTCCCGAGGATTACCTATTTGAGATAATAGACCTTAAGGATGCCCTTCTTGAAAGAAAAGGCTTTTTCCTCTTTTTAATACCCTATGTTCTATCTAAAACGCTCATCTCCAGAAGGCTTTTCTTCGATGCACTGAAGAAGCTCATAGATATAAGGCGGTTCGCCCG
>JANWYC010000253.1 GCA_025057245.1 Aquificaceae bacterium
TGTCCTTTGTGCGCTTCGCGTGCGTGCACGGAGGTAGAGTAACCTACCGGTTGCTACTTTTTTATAATTGCGGGCTGCCCTTCGCGGTACTCCTAGTAGAGGCTTGGCTCCTCGAAAGGCGAATTGAGAACGGGATTGTCAACGAGAAGGGACACAGTCGTTCACAGATTTCGCTTAACGGAATTGTTTATCATCATCAATTGCGTGCTTATCGTATAAGTGCCTGAGGGGTAAAGCACAGGGCTTACTGGCAGATATGCCTGCCACAGTCCTAAACCCAAAGTGGAATAAATGTCCATGCTGAGGGATACTCTTTGGCTCTAAAGGTGCATGAGAAGAAACAAGGCTCTGCTTCGGCAGTTCCTAGTTGAGCTCTACTAAGATTCGAGACGACCGCTACGCTCATCTTTTCACCTTGCACAACATGCTATCTTTCTCGCTTTTATCTTCTCAATGCACATAATACCAGTAATCGCGTTTATAAGCACCGTAACTTTCAACCGGACAACTTTTGAAAGATAGCAACAATCGAACTCCTAAAGAAAGCGTAGGTCAAACTAGCAGGACACAAAACTCACTCAGGAAGTGAGCAGATTTAATTCGAAAATAGACACTTATAAACTCTGCCCTTTCATCTCTAAAATCTAATAACTGCATCGGGACCACCTTCGACATGGACCGTGTCAATAAATCGAATTGTCCGAGATTCTGTAGTCATCACTACTGAATGAGTTCGTTTCCCTGCTCCAAAAAAGC
>JANWYC010000254.1 GCA_025057245.1 Aquificaceae bacterium
TAAAGCCCATATTCTTCAGGGGTGGGGATATAGGGAAGCTAACGGTTGCGGGCGTGGTAAACGACCTTGCGGTCATGGGGGCAAGACCTCTTTACATGGCGGTAAACTTTATCTTAGAGGAAGGCTTTCCCTACGAAGACTTGGAGAGGATAGTGATAAGCATGTCAGAGACTGCGAGGGAGGTAGGCATAACCATAGTGGCAGGCGACACGAAGGTGGTTCCAGCGGGACAGCTTGATGGCGTTTACACCGGTGCCTCTGGCATAGGTCAGGTAGTATATCCTGGTCTTTCTTGCAAGAGGATAAGGGAGGGCGATGCCATCATAGTTTCTGGTTCTATTGGCGACCACGGTGCCTGCGTGCTTGCTCAGAGAGAAGGCTTTGAGTTTGACGAGGACTTTGAGAGTGACTGCCAACCTCTCTGGGACCTTGTATCCCATCTCTTGGAAAGCGGTGTTGAGGTGCATGCCATGAGAGACCCAACAAGAGGGGGGCTCTCTGCGGTTCTCCACGAATGGTCCAACTCCTCTGGCGTTTCCTTTCTCATACAGGAGGATGCCATCCCGGTAAAACCTCAAGTGCTCGGCATTTGTGAATTTTTGGGGCTTGAGCCTTATCATCTTGCCTGCGAGGGAAGGATAGTTATTGCGGTGGACGGCAAAGACGCGGAAAGGGCTTTGAGCGTGTTAAAGGAGCATCCAAAGGGTAAGGATGCGAGCCTTAT
>JANWYC010000255.1 GCA_025057245.1 Aquificaceae bacterium
ACTTCTCTCATACCCGCTTTTCTTGCAAGAGAAATCGTGCTTAGCTCCATGGGCACTATATACGCCACGGAGATGAATGAAGAGGAAAAGGAGTTCCACCCCTCTGAGGCTATCAAAGAGCAGGCTTTAGGTCTGTTAAGTGCCTTGAGGGATGCGGTGCTAAACCTATTTAAACCCCTTCCTACAGCCTTTGAAGTAGAAGATGAAGGTGAAGAAAACCTAAGAAGTCTTGTGTCCAAGAGCCTTTCTCCAGCCTCAGCCCTTGCCTTTATGGTTTTTCTTCTACTATACACTTCATGTCTTGGCACGGTTGCTGTTATGTGGCGTGAGGTAGGCAAGAAATTTGCACTTCTCTTTCTTACCTACAGCCTGATGCTTGGCTGGCTTATGGGCTTTTTTGCTTACAGATTGGGGAGCTGGTTTTGGAATACCTGACCTTAGCTCTTTTATTCTCAGGACTTGCCTTTCTCTGGTGGAGAAGGTGGCGGAAGAAAAAGTCCTGTTGTGGTTAAACGCTGTGTCTAATACCTAAACATGGCTTTTCGTGGCATTTATACCATAAACCTTGTCTTTCTCGTTTTGGAGAAATTTAAAACACTCTTGACCCACCCTCCTTAGAATTCAATAAAGGTGTGACTAAACACTTTAGGAAATAGGCACGGGCGGACTCGAACCGCCGACCTCCTCCTTGTAAGGGAGGCGCTC
>JANWYC010000256.1 GCA_025057245.1 Aquificaceae bacterium
GAGCCAATTTCCTGGCCCAGACTGCTTTCACTGGTGGCCTTGGTGACCAGGATGCCGGCTGCCGTGGCCGTGATCAGGGCGGGAATCTGGGTAATCAGGCCATCCCCGATCGTCAGGATGGAGTAGGTACGGATCGCCTCGGCCAGCGGCATCCCTTTGGTCAAGCCGATGATCAAGCCGCCGATCAAATTGACCGCTGTGATAATTATGGCGGCGATGGCATCACCCCGGACAAACCGGCTGGCACCGTCCATGGTGCCGTAGAACTCACTTTCGCGGACCAAGGCCTGGCGTCGGCGTCGGGCTTCCGCCTCGTCGATGATCCCGGCATTCAGCTCGGCGTCGATCGCCATCTGCTTGCCCGGCATGGCATCAAGGGTAAAGCGGGCCGCTACCTCCGATACCCGCGAAGCCCCCTTGGTGATCACCACAAACTGAATGACGATCAGGATCAGGAAGATCACCAGGCCTACCACCAGGCTGCCACCCACCACGAACTGCCCAAAGGCCAGAACAATCTCCCCCGCGTACGCGTGCAACAGAATCAAACGGGTTGTGGCCACGTTCAGGGCCAGACGGTACAGGGTCAGTAACAACAGCAGCGACGGAAAAGTGGAAAACTCCAACGGCTGACGCACCGTCAGGGTTACCAGTAGCAACAAAATCGTGGCCCCAAGGTTGAAGGCCAGCAGCATGTCGA
>JANWYC010000257.1 GCA_025057245.1 Aquificaceae bacterium
GGAAGCAGCGAGCTTGCCCTTGTTGTCTCCGAGGTTCTTAAGGAGAAAAAGCTCGTGATTGTTAGGTATCACGGTGTTTTCTCCGCAGACAGGGACCCCCTTTATGCTTATGCTCATATCTCCGTTCTTGAACGTTCCTGTAAAATACTACTACATGAGCGAAGTAAGCTACAAGGGCTGTAATATACCTCCAGACCTTTACTACGACATAGAGAACCAGGTTTGGTATAAACTTGCGGCGGACGGCACTCTCAGGATAGGTGCTACAGACATAGGTCAAAGCAGAGCTGGCAAGATGGTAAATGTTAGGATAAAGGCACCCGGAAAACAAGTGCCCAAGGGAAAACCAGTGGCAAGCCTTGAAAGCGGAAAGTGGACGGGACCCGTGCCCACCCTCGTGGAGGGTGAAGTAGTGGAGAGAAATGAGGAGCTCTTTGATAACCCAGAGATAATAAACGAAGACCCCTACGGAAGAGGTTGGATAGCAAGGATAAAGCCGGACAATCTTGAGAGAGACATAGGAAACTTAGTAACAGGCGAAGAAGCAATAAGCAGGATGAAGGAATACATAGACAGAGAAGGGGTAGAGTGCAGAGGAGGATGAGCTTGTTTACCTCGCCCAAGAGGGGGGCTTTCTAATAAGAACCCTCCAGTAGAGGAAAAGGTAGACAAGGGCAAAAGAAAAGGCACT
>JANWYC010000258.1 GCA_025057245.1 Aquificaceae bacterium
GCATTTCTGGACAAAGCGTTCAACATCAAGGTTTGTAAGCTATTCTTACCCCACGGAGAGATTCTCTGGAAGCAATGTCTAATCCACACTCATAGCTCACAAGGGTTCTATGTATTCTCACGAGGCTAAGCTCAAACTCTTAAGTGATTGAGCGTAATGCACTGGAGAGTATTTGCAGTCTTAATGCTATCCCTATTCCTCGCCTAGCGTGTAAATATTTTCTGCCTGCCTTTCTTTGAAGCACAACTTTTTGTGGCTTGCGTGTTATAGACCCTGTCTTACCTGCCTTGGAGAAATTTAAAGCATTCTCACTGGTAGAGCGTAGAGCTCTGCAGGTTTTTTGAAAGCAACTATGGTATCGTCGTCAGGAGTTCTAAGCGGAAGGCTTTTATAATTCCTCGATTTCTCGCTTAGCGTATTTTTCGTATAATATTCTGATAGGGAGGTTAGGCATGGCTGCGGTGCATCTTTACCAAGCTTTGAAGAAAGAAACACTTAAGGTTTTCTCAAAAGAAAAGGAGAGAAGAAAAAGGGCTTTCCTTCTTAGGCTTGCGCTGGAAAAACCTTTGACAGAAAAGGAAGTTTGCAATAAAAT
>JANWYC010000259.1 GCA_025057245.1 Aquificaceae bacterium
TTATCCAAGAGGAAACCTTCGCCCTTATGCCTTTAGAGGTATCTAAGTATCTTCCAAAGCTGTATGTGTATATTGCTATTTCTGGCGTGTAATCGAGTAATTTCGGGGTTAGCTTTAAATCCTTGAAGTAAGCTATCGGGCGGATGTATACATCTTCGCGCACCGAGTTTTTGCGAAGCAGCTCAATGGTTATATTAACGAGCTCTGACGGGCTATAGCCCGGATTTAGAAACATTGCTTTGCCGTTTTTGCATAGGCGTTCGTAATGCTCAAGGGCAAAGAGTATGTATAGCTGGTTATCTTGCGCGTTCCAATAGGCTCTTATGCCCTCAAAGACCGCAGTGCCATAATGAAAGGAATTTGTCTTAATACTTATTTTCGCTTCTTGTATGGGAACGAAAGCACCTTCAAAGAATGCATACTCCATGCGTGCTTATTATAAGCTGAATTTAGAATGAGTCTATTGCAGAAGAGTATAATTGTCTATAATAATTTCCATTCGTGAGCGCAAACAGAATTAAGCTCTATAAGTGTGAATCTAAAAAGATAGAGGATCTAAGGGAATGCATGAAGTTAAAAGGGA
>JANWYC010000025.1 GCA_025057245.1 Aquificaceae bacterium
TTTGGATGCGCCGTGCTTTCTTGCTTGCTCCTCCACCAGTTCAATCAGGCTTTGGACAATGGAAAACTCGTGCATTAGCATATCCTGGGTAGGAGCTCTCCCGCGGGTGGTTCTAACAGTCTCTCCACATGGTAAAGGGTTCTTAGCACCACCGTAGGTTTTCTATCCGCCCTGACTGCGTAAGCTATAATACCTGCTTCCCTACCATTAGGGTGTGATTTAAGAACCTCCAGAGCTCTCTCCGCATCCTCAGCCCGCACGGATATAAGCACTCTGCCTTCACAGGCAAGATGGTAAGGCTCAAGACCAAGAAACTCACATACTCCAAGCACCTCATCCCTTACGGGCACTCTCTCCTCCTCTACCAGAAAGGAAACGCCCGATGCGTAAGCCCACTCGTAAAGCACTGCGGAAAGACCACCTCTGGTAGGGTCTCTAATGGCATGCACCTCTACACCGCTTCTGAGCAAGGTGTCCACCAGGTCCCATAAGGGTTGACAGTCGCTACCAAAGTCTCCCTCAAACTCAAAGCCTTCTCTCTGAGCAAGCACGCACGCACCGTGGTCTCCCACGGGTCCAGATACTATTACCGCATCGCCTTCTTCTATCCTCCTACAGGATAGACCGGGATAGACCACCTCACCTATGCCAGAAGCGACGATAAAAAGACCGTCCGCATGACCTGCTTGCACCACTTTCGTATCACCCGCCACCACCATAACGCCCACCTCCTCAGCGGTCTTGGCTATACTCTCCACTATCCTCTCAAGGCTCTGGTAAGGGAAGCCCTCTTCTACGATAAAGGAAAGGGACATGTACAAGGGTTTTGCACCCATGACCGCCAAGTCGTTAACAGTGCCAGCTACCGCCAGCTTACCTATATCACCACCTTTGAAAAATATAGGCTTTACGGTAAAGGCATCCGTGGTAAAGGCAATCCTTGAAGGTGCGGGTAACAGAGCGGAGTCTTCGAGAGATGCAAGCACCGGGTTGTTAAAGTGTTTGAGAAAGAGTTCTTTTATTAGACTCCAAGTCTCTTCGCCACCACCACCCTCAGAGAGCTTTATCCTCCTCATACAAGGCTCTTCCTAAAGGCTCCCACCTTAAACCTTATGTATTCAGCCCAATCCTCAAGCCCTTCCCCAGTTTTTACAGACAGCTTTATCACATCTATAGAAGGGTTTACCTTCCTTGCGGACTTGACCGCCCTTTCCACGCTAAAGTCTGTGTAAGGTAGCATGTCAGTTTTGGTAATCACCATCAGATGAGCCTTTCTAAACATAACGGGATACTTTTCAGGTTTGTCATCGCCCTCTACCACAGAGAGCAAAACCACGTTCAGGTGCGCACCCACGTCATAACTGGCAGGACACACCAAGTTTCCCACGTTCTCTATAAACACCACATCCAACTCTTCAAGCGGTAGTTCATGAAGTCCGTGATGCACCATAAAGGCATCCAAATGACAGGCAGAGCCAGTGGTTATCTGCACCGCGGGCACACCCTTCGCCCTTATCCTCTCCGCATCTCTACTGGTCTCAAGGTCACCTTCGATGACACCCAGCCTTAGGTCTGTTAGCAGTTCGGCGGTCTTTTCCAGAAGGGACGTCTTACCTGCGCCCGGTGATGACATAAGATTTATTGCAAGTATGCCATGCTCTTGAAAGTGCTCTCTGTTTTCATCTGCTTGAAGGTCATTTTTCTCAAGAACATTCTTATTCCACCTGAGCCTGCACATTGGTTTTATGTCCTGTGGAGCATCCACATTCCTGACACATTTTAGCCTCCTTAAAGCTATATCTAATAAAAGATATGAATAGAAGTCCACCCAGTCAGGCTTCTCGCTAAATTTTACCTTTTGTCCTCTTCCAAGTAGGCTTTTACCTTACTGATTGCGGTTTCTATTTCCACATCTTCTCGCTCGCCAGTGTGCCTGTTTTGAAGCTCTACCTTACCCTCCTTTACCTTCTTGCCTACTACAAGTCTGTACGGAAAACCACAAAGGTCCGCATCCGCAAACTTAAAGCCAGGGCTTTCGTCCCTATCATCGTATATGGTTTCCACCCCCATCTCCTCCGCGGTCAGACACAGCATCTCCGCCACTTCCCTTTGCGGTTGGTCTGAAGTGTTAACGCATATGATGTCCAGTTCAAAGGGTGCTACCGTAGCTGGCCACTTTATACCCTTTTGGTCGTGATACTGCTCAACTATGGCGGACATACACCGAGAAATGCCTATGCCGTAGCAACCCATAATAATGGGCTTTTCCTGACCCTGCGGGTCTGTGTAGTAGGCTCTCATAGGCTCTGAATACCTCGTGCCAAGTAGGAATATATGACCAAGCTCAAGACCCCTGCTGGTTTTCAGAGCTGAACCACACTTAGGGCACGGGTCTGAGTCTTCCACCTGACACACATCCACAAACTCACCGTATTTAAAATCCCTGCCCGGGTTTGCGTTCACGTAGTGATGGTTTGGTTTGTTAAAGGCTATGACTGCGTTCTTAAGACCGTAAGTAGAGTTATCCCAGTAAACTCTCACAGACGATGGCAGGTTAAAGGGACCTATAAAGCCCTTCTCGGTTTTGAGAAGCTCCCTAACCTCTTGGTCTTCCGCAAGCCTAAAGTTCTCGGTGCCAAGTATTGCTTCCACTTTGTTCTCGTCTATGCTTCTGTCCCCCCTTATGAGAAACATAACAGGCTCTGAACCGTTAACCATGTACAGAACAGCCTTTATTATTCTCCTCGGTGGCACTCCCAAGAAAGAAGAGAGCTTTTCTATAGTGTCCGTGCCCGGTGTTTCTACTACCTGAAGGCTCTTCCAATCTTCCTGTTCCTCTTCAGGCTTTGGAAGTTGGACCACCTCTGCATTTCCTGCGTAACCGCATTTTTCACAGTAGGCAACTTTAGCCTCTCCGTATTCGGTAAGAACCACAAATTCGTGAGAGCTTATACCCCCTATGGCTCCCACGCTTGCCTCCACCATTAAACACTTAAGCCTTAGCTTTTTAAATATCCTATCGTAGGCAAACTTCATACTCTCGTAAGAGAACATGGCGGAGAATTCATCCGCATCAAAGGAGTAGGCGTCTTTCATCAAAAACTCCCTTCCCCTTATAAGACCAAAGCGCGGTCTTTTCTCGTCCCTAAACTTTACCTGTATCTGATACAGCATTAAGGGAAGCTGACGGTAAGAGTTTACGAAGGACCTAACCAAGTCTGTTATCTCCTCCTCGTGAGTAGGTCCAAGGCAGTAATCCCTTCCGTTTCTGTCTTTGAGCGTGAAAAGCTCTCTACCGTAAAGTTTCCACCTTCCGGTTTCCTTCCACAGCTCCGCAGGGTTAAGCACTGTGAGAAGAACCTCTTGAGCTCCGCTCCTATCCATCTCTTTACGAACTATGCTTTCTATCTTTCTAAGGACCCTCACTCCGGGTGGCGTTAGCTGGTAAACGCCTGCGGAGACCTGTCTTATAAAGCCTGCCTTTAGTAGGAGTTTGTGAGAAGGTGCCTCCGCATCCGCCGGGTCTTCTTTAGAAGTGTGCCAGAAATACCTACTCCATCGCATAGGTTTTATAGTATACAACAGAGGCTAAGGATGTTCCACCATAAACACGGTAACCGTTTGGGATTTTAGTAAGTTTCTCTGGGTTAAGAGTTTATGCTTGAGTTTAAGGGGATTTTAGCAAGGAGTGGAGAGTTTGCGTGAGGATATTAAAATACTATCCATGGATAAGTCAAGTCTTTGGGAAGAGGCTTTAGTGGAAGAGGTGGTGTATCTAATAGCCCACCTTGCTCATGCGGAGCAACATCTTATGGAGTTGGAAGGTGAAACGAGGATGGAAGAGTTGGTTCTATACATAGATGAACTAAGAAACAGAAGAAAAGTTGTGGGCGATTTGCTTTTCTCCGTTCTGGAGATATCCAAAGAAAGCGGTGGAGAGTTTAGAAGTAAGGTGGAAAGCCTTTGGTGCGCTCTTAAGCATCTTTCTATGGCTATGGTTCACTGTGATGAGTCTGCGGAGAAGGTTATAAGAAGGATGGACTGTGC
This sequence comes from Aquificaceae bacterium, assembly GCA_025057245.1. GTDB lineage: Bacteria > Aquificota > Aquificia > Aquificales > Aquificaceae > Pampinifervens. Next base: position 4,048 of record JANWYC010000025.1, read on the forward strand.
CCTGTCTCAGGGAAGGGAAGAGGAGGCAAAAAAGCTCAGGGAAAAGTTAAAAGAACTATACGACCTGAGACAATCTTTAAGAAATTCAATAAGAGACCTGCTTTTTGAGGTTTCTAAGAAGCTAACAAAGGCGGTGTCAAGTAGGTGTAGAGAAGACTTGTGCATTGCGGAAGGTGAGAAAGATGCCATACAAAGACCTTAGAGATTTTATAAAGAGGCTGGAAAAAGAAGGAGAAATTCTAAGGATAAAAGAAACCCTATCGCCCATTCTTGAGATAACTGAGGTTACAGACAGGGTTTGCAAAATGCCGGGAGGCGGTAAAGCCTTACTTTTTGAAAGCGTCAAAGACTACTCAGTGCCAGTCCTCACAAACCTTTTAGGTTCTGAAAGGAGAATAAAACTCGCACTGGGATACGAAAGGCTTGAAGACATAGGGTGGAAGCTGTACAAAATACTTAGACCGGAGATACCCCACACTTTTTTAGACAAACTCAAAAGACTACCCGAACTTAAAAAGTTAAACGATGCACTTCCAAAGGTGGTAAGGGACGGTTCTGTAAAAGAAAGGGTAAAGAAGGAAAAACTTGACATTCTTGAGTTTCCCGTATTACACTGCTGGCCCGAGGACGGTGGAAGATACATAACCTTTGGACAAACCATAACAAAAGACCCAGAGAGTGGCATAAGGAATGTGGGTTTGTATCGCATTCAAGTTCTGTCCCCTACGGAGCTCGCCCTTCACTGGCAGATACATAAAGACGGAAATCATCATTACTGGAAGGCTAAAAGGCTTGGAAAGAAACTGGATGTGGCAATAGCTATAGGCGGAGACCCAGTTCTTTCTTACGTAGCATCCGCACCCTTGCCACCAGAGGTGGACGAATACCTTTTTGCTGGTCTTATAAGGGAAGAGGGTGTGGAGCTGGTAAAAGGTCTAACGGTAGACTTAGAGTACCCTGCACACAGTGAGATAGTTATAGAAGGCTACGTAGACCCTTCTGAGCCTCTCGTGGACGAGGGACCCTTTGGAGACCACACAGGTTTCTACACGCCAGTGGATAAGTATCCAAAGATGCACATAACCGCAATTTTACACCGTCAAGACCCCATATACCTGACTACCATAGTAGGTAAGCCACCTCAAGAGGACAAATACATAGGCTGGGCTACGGAGAGAATATTCTTACCGCTGATAAAGTTTAACCTTCCAGAGATAGTGGACTACCACCTGCCTGCGGAAGGTTGTTTTCATAACTTTTGCTTTGTTTCTATAAAGAAACGCTATCCGGGTCATGCCTTTAAGGTAGCCTATGCCCTTCTCGGTCTTGGTCTTATGTCTCTAACAAAGCACATAGTGGTTTTTGACGAGGACATAAACGTGCATGACTTCGGTCAGGTCCTCTGGGCATGGGGTAACAACGTAGACCCTGTTAGAGACGTGCTGGTCTTAAAGGGTCCTATAGATGTGCTTGACCACTCCACAAACCATGTAGGCTACGGAGGAAAGCTAATAGTGGATGCCACCACCAAGTGGAAACAAGAAGGATACACAAGAGACTGGCCCAAGGTTATTGAAATGTCACCAGAAGTAAAGAAGAGAATAGACGCTATATGGGAGAAATTGGGCATAAAGTAGCTTTTTACCGCTTTCCAAGAACTTGTAGAATACAGACGAGACGCCTGATTACAAATGGCTTATGTAGTTTAAAATCACTCTCTGAGTGCTTTGTCTAAAAAACTTTCTTCAGCAGCTTTTTACCGTTAACCTAACCACACGAGAATCGTTAAAACTCTTGCGAATCAGGGATGAGAGATTTATTAAACAGTTGTATATTAGGCAAAATCTGATGTTCAACCCCTTCGCAGTTTGAGCTGTTTTGTCTAATATCTAATCGTCTATTGGTCGTCTCAGCTTTATTTATGACTCTCTACAAAGGTAAGCTCAAATCGTGAAATGCTTGAATATCAGGCTTCAAAGAGCATTTCCGGACAAAGCAAGTTTGAGTCTTGGTTTATAAAACACTCGTGAGTTAAAAAAAGGATGCTGTGTCTAATACATGGTAGCTTAACAAGTCCCCTACCTTTGGCTTATGAGGGTTTTAATAAACTTTTATAAAATCAGACCCGAATTTTGAAGTAGCCAGACATTAAGCTTCAGGGAACGCTTTTGGATGTGGAGAGCTTACTTGTGTGTCTAATATATAACTGTCTAATAAAATAAAATTCTCACCTCGCACTTCCCATCCACTAAAGTTACAGCCTTGCGATTGAGTGCTAATAGCTCAGTCAACAACACGCTTAACGGTGTCTTTTTATCTTGCCCCCACTTCTCTCCGTTTATTATATAATTTAACTTAAACTCTGCGCAAAAGTAGGAGGTAAAGCATGAAAGATAGACCGAGCATAGAAGAGGCACTTAAAAAAGTGTCTTCGAGATATGAGCTTGTTCACGCAGCCGCCAAAAGGGTTAGACAGCTTCTTGAGCATGGAGATGACATATTCGCAAGAGACAAGACAAGGGGTGAGCTTGTGAAAAAGACCTTCCTTGCCATAGAAGACATAGCTCATGACAGGGTGCGTGTAGTAAAGTTCAAAAAGGAGACGGACGGTGGTTAAGAGTTTACTCTTTTTCCACATACTCTCCGCTATAGTTTGGGTGGGAGGGATGATATACAGCCTGTTCTTTCTGAAACCATCCCTTAAGGAGCTTAGTCAGGAAGAACAAAGGCATAAACTAATGCGAGCTATTTTCTCTCGTTTTTTCTCTGCGGTGTGGCTATCCATACTCTTGCTCTTTATAACTGGCATGGGTTTGTGGCACGGCTACAGAAAGGATTTCTCTGCGAACCCCCTTTTCCACACAAAGCTTTTCCTCTTTGCCCTGATGACCTTGATATTTGCTTACATTTACTTCTTTCTCTTCAGGAAAGGAAGGCTCTCCCAAATTCCCAATCTAATTGCGGTAAACCTGCTGTTGGGTATATTGGTGCTACTAGTAATAACCTACATAGGTTGACATGTTTTTACTATTACTCGTAGCTCCCATTTTTATAGCCTTTGCTCAGTTGCCTAAAGAGTACGAGCTCTTGCTCAAATACAAACATAGCGGAGACCCATCCATAGCCCGTAAAATTCTCAAGGAATATCCCAACGCGGTCTTTAAGGACGACCTTATGCTACTTTTGTCAAAGTATGAAAATTCTAGAGGTAAGAAGGAAAATGCAATCGCCCTTCTGGAGAGCATCAATCCCAACAATTTAAGGGAAGTTCAGAGAGAGGAGTTTTTAAAACTCTGGAAGGAATTAGATTTAGACCCCAAAAAAGGTTTTTTAAAGTCGCCGGTTCTTTTTAGGGAGTTCGTTGGAAAAATAAATCTAAGCGTAGAAGAATCCCTGAAGGCTTCAGAGGAACTTTTCAAAAGAAGGTATTACAAAGAAGTAATAGCTTTGCTTGAGCCTCATGACTTTCAGAGTGTTTGCTACATGTTAGGCATGTCCTATCAGGCGCTAAGGGAAAGGGAAAAAGCCATAGAAGTTTACGAAGGGTGTAAAGAGCAAAATGCAAAAGTGGAGCTGGTTAGCTTGTATTTTGACAGCAATAACAGAGATAAGATAGAAAGTATTCTCTCTCAGATAGAAGATAGGGAAGCACGGTCTGAAGCTCTCTTTAGACTGGGTAGAAGAAGTCTTTACGCAGGTAGGTATAAAGACGCAATTGATTACTTTCAGATAATGGATGCTTCTTACAGAAGGGATTTTAACTTGGGTATTACCTACTACGCCTCTGGCGAGCACGAAAAAGCTTTGGATTACTTTCTAAAGTCTGTAAACCATGCAAAAAGCGGAGAGGAGAGGTCAGCCAGCTACTTTTGGGCTTACAAAAGCGGTATGCATACAAACAAGGATAAAGCTGGTGAGTATTTGATAAAGTCTTCCAACGGTGCGGGTTTTTACCACGCGGTAGCCAGTTCTATAATAGGCTTACCCATAGCCAGTAAAGCTATGAAGGCGGTAATAGAAGACGAAACCATGCCGAGGACTGCAAGAACCATAAAGGCTATATGGTCTGCGGGTTTTCCTGAGTATGCAAGGCTTGAGGCTTACAGAAGGATTGATGAAATGTCTTCTTCTGATATCCTATCTCTTTCTAGGCTTGATCCATACCTTGCGGTCAGGCTGGCAGTGAGAAAGTATGGATACGGTAGCTACGTATACAACGCAGTAGCCTTCCCAAGACCCTACAGGGAGTATGTGAACAAGGCTTCTGAGAAATACAAACTTGACCCTGCGCTGGTTTACGCAGTTATGAGACAAGAGAGCCTTTTTGACCCATATGCGGTATCTCCCGCAAACGCAAGAGGTCTTATGCAACTTATAGACTCTACCGCTCAGTATATGGCAAGGAAGGAAGGCATAAAGATAAAAAGCATATACGAACCCGAGACAAACATAAACTTAGGTGCCTCTTATCTGAGATACCTGCTTGACCAGTGGCAGGGGGACTTGGTTAGAACGCTTGCAAGCTACAACGCAGGTCCTACAAGGGTAAAGAACTGGCAAAGGCACCAGGACGAATATCTTTTCATAGAAACCATACCCATACAGGAGACCAGAAACTACGTTAAGAAAGTGCTCTATAACTACTACGTCTATTCTGAACTTCTAAAGTGAGCTAACCGCTCTGTCTATTCTCTCGAGGGCTATGTCTACGTCCTCATCTGTGTGAGCAGTGCTGAGAAACCAAGCTTCAAACTGAGCGGGTGGTATTAGAACACCTTCTCTGAGTAAGGCTCTGAAAAACCGACCGAACATAGACCTGTCCGAGGTCTTCGCAGTCTCATAATCGTAGACATCTTTGTCTGTGAAAAACACCGTGAACATGGAGGCTATCTGGTTTATTCTGTGGGGTATTCCCTTGCGTGAAAGTATGTTTGAGAGGTTAGACGTCAGCTTTTGTGTAAGACGTTCCAACTCTTTGTAAGGATTAAGACGGAAGAGCTCGCTCAGTGTTGCTATGCCTGCCACCATGGAAAGAGGGTTTCCTGACAGTGTGCCTGCCTGATAGACTGGTCCTTCTGGTGCTACTTTTTCCATTATCTCTCTTCTTCCTCCGTAAGCACCCAGAGGCATACCACCTCCCAGTATCTTACCCATACAGGTTATGTCTGGGTCTCTGCGGAAGAGTTCCTGCGCCCCACCCTTGGCAAGCCTAAAGTTGGTTATCACTTCGTCGCATATGACAAGGGCACCGTATTCTTTCGTTACTTCCCTTATGGCTTCAAGAAAACCGGGCTTGGGAAGAACCACGCCCATGTTTCCAGCCACTGGCTCTACTATTACGCACGCTATCTCTTCTCCGTATTTTCTAAAAACTTCTTCAAGCGCACTGGTGTCGTTGTATGGTATGACCAGAGTTAAACTGGCTATTTCCTCGGGCACGCCGGGAGTTCCGGGAATACCGAGTGTAGCTACGCCAGAGCCGGCGCTTACCAGAAGGGAGTCTCCGTGTCCGTGATAACAGCCGTCAAACTTGACTACATACTTCCTATCAGTGTAGCCCCTTGCCAGTCTTATAGCTGACATGGTTGCCTCCGTGCCAGAGGAAACAAACCTAACCATTTCTACCGAAGGCATGGCAGAAGTCACCATTTCAGCAAGGGTTATCTCGTGGTAGTTGGTAAGACCGTAAGAGATGCCCTTTTTTGCCTGCTCCTGAATAGCTTCAACCACTTTGGGGTGGGCGTGACCCAATATGAGCGGTCCCCAAGACATGAGAAAGTCTATGTATTCCTTGTTTTCCACATCCCAAAGTCTTGAGCCTTCAGCCTTTGCCACTATGATGGGTTCTCCACCGACCGCCTTGAAAGCTCTGACCGGTGAACTGACACCACCGGGCATAAGTGCCTTTGCCTTTTGAAACAACTCTGCGTTTTTCATGCATTCCTCCGAGATTATAGTATAATACGTGGGGCGAGAAATCGTAAAAATCACAAAAACTCTCAGCTAATATCCCTCAGCAGTCACTTTTAGAAAACTTGCCAAGCTTTTACCGTTCACTTAAAAGCTCAATTTCTGTGCTTTGTCTAAAAAATGCCCTCTATAGTATAATACTATAAAGTATTGTTAAAAAAGGGTAAATAACATTAAGGAAGACAAAAGTTGACGTTGCACGTAGTTAAAATAGCTTTGTAGGATTTGAGAGGTATATGGATAGTC
>JANWYC010000260.1 GCA_025057245.1 Aquificaceae bacterium
TGTCCTTGGAGAGCCTTCAGGAGTACATAAATCATTCTAAGAAGCGCGGGATGAAGAGAGTGCGAGAGCGTCTTGAGAATATCTACCGAATTATAAAAGCGAAACAGGAAGTGGATGAGAAGTTTAATGCTATCGGTTTAAAGCTATAAGGGATAGAGGAATAAATATGGCAAGCAGTGGCATTTAGGGAGTCTATTCTTCTAATCTAAAACCTATCTTGGGCTATCCAAATGCTTCACAAATCTCACAGAACTCTCTTAACTACATGCAATACCAACTTTTGTCTTCCTTAATGTATTTACTCTTTTTTGCAATATGTTATAATATTACCTATGAGCAAGAAAAGAAGAAAGAGGAAAAATACGGAAGAAGAATTGGACTTAAGTCTTGAACCTCTCGTAGACTATGTAATATTGGACAAACAAGACATGCCAGAAGTTCGAAAGAGACTTCTTACAAGCTCACTTATGAAAGAAAACCATATCTACGAAGCAGTAGTGCGAATACTTAGCAAAAAAATAATTCAGATACATAGCAAAGAGAGTGCTACT
>JANWYC010000261.1 GCA_025057245.1 Aquificaceae bacterium
AGCCTAAGAGAGGATGTTAGGGAGGTATATCTGGGGAAGGATTTTAGCTTATGAACCATTTTGTTTATAAATAATTGAAGTCATAAAGAGTATCCCTCAACATGGACACTTACTACATACTTCAGGTTAAGGAACTCTGGCGGGCAATCCCACCAGTTAGCCCCTTACCCCAGAAGCGTCTGCACCAATCACTACTCGGGTAAATCCCAAGCGGTGAAGGATTGTTTCATGCTACGTCCCACATCTCCTACTTGACAAGGTAAAGTGAGTCAGCGTATGCACTCACGACAGCACTAACGATGGATAATATACAACAAAAGGCTAAGTTTACTAAGAGATTAAATGACTCGTTGCTAAGACCTTCCAGTTGCACCAATGCAATTTTCAAAAAACCTGCTGAGCTATTACCGCTTACTGTAGAGCTATGCGCTTGAGAGAGGATGTTTTAAATTTCCCCGAAGCAGGAAAGACGAGGTTTATAACATACAAACTACAAAAAAGCCACTCATCAAGGAGACGCAGATATGTTTACACTAAGGA
>JANWYC010000262.1 GCA_025057245.1 Aquificaceae bacterium
TTGTAGAGAACTCTGTCAAGAAGGTTGAGGCTTTAGGCGGTAGTGTGAAGGAAGTGATAGCGGATACAGGCTACGATACTCACGAGATATTTAGGTATTTAGCGAGTAGGAGGATAAAGCCTGTGATAAAGGTTAGGAGGGATGCGGCGATTACAGGCAATAGGGCAAGGGATGAGGTAGTGAGGGAGATAAGGAAGGGTAGGAAACGATGGAAGGAGAAGAACGGGTATGGTAGGCGATGGTATGTGGAGAGTTTCCTTTTGTTATTCAAGTCATGGTTTGGGGAGCATGTAAGTAGTGTGAAGTTTGAGAATATAGTAAAGGAGCTAATGTTCAAGGTTATGATAACGAGTATGTTTTTGAGTGGTAGTGCGGGAATGCTAGTGAGGTGATAGTCATATAGATAGGTTATGGGGGTGGGTGGTGAGTAGGAGGGTAGGGAGTGTTATGGGGGTATTGAAACTGTTGTTGGACACGGCAGCTCAAACTCTGAAATGGATGACCATCAGGCATAAAAGAGTGTTTT
>JANWYC010000263.1 GCA_025057245.1 Aquificaceae bacterium
ACTTTTTATCTTTGCTAAGCTCTAAAACCCTGACCCGGCTGTCTGTTATATGAACACCGACCACACTTTTGGGAGTAGACGATTTTTTAAACATCTGATTGCTCCTTGCGGGCTTTTTCGGCTTCACTGATGTAGAGGAGGGTTTTAAGCACAGAATCTGGATTAAGAGACATGGAGTCTATGCCCTCCTCGACTAAAAACTGCGCGAGCTCCGGGAAATCCGAGGGACCTTGACCGCAGATTCCCACCTTTTTACCGTTTGCATGTGCCGTTCTTATGAGCTCTGAAAGAAGGCGCTTGACTGCTTCGCTACGCTCGTCGTATAGATGCGCAACTAAAGCTGAATCCCTATCAAGACCAAGCGCGAGCTGAGTTAGGTCGTTGGAGCCTATGGAAAAGCCGTCAAATATCTGGGCAAATTTATCAGCAAGAATGACATTGCTTGGTAGTTCGGCCATGACATAAACCTCAAGGCCGTTCTCACCCCTCTTTAAGCCAAACCCCTCCATCACATCTAACACCTTT
>JANWYC010000264.1 GCA_025057245.1 Aquificaceae bacterium
TCTTTGGCTATCCGGTCTATGATTTTCTGAGTTAAAACCTCAGACACCACCAACTCCCTTGCCACATTGCTTAACTTTTTGTTTCCTACGTTTCTTTCCAAGTATGCCTCCAGCTCTGATGTGGATACAGATAGACCCATGTTCTTTGCTTCTGTTTGTATAATCTTGCTTCTTACGTACTCCACCAAAAACTCCTGAAGGTCTCTGGATGTTGCACTTGCGATGGGAAGGTGAAGAACTTCTCTCCAATAAGCGTTAAAAGCTCGCTTAAATTCATCAAGCGTTATGACTTCTTTATCTATGCGTGCTACTACCCTTGCGGATGCAAAGTTTAACAGGATTAAAACAATAAGAAGACATCTCATGTCTAAGTTATATTTTAGCACATGGAGAACTCAACCTCAGAAAAGCTTCTGGTTTTGTAACCGACGAATCCTAAAACTTCCTGAAGCTTGATATTTAGACACTTTAGAAGTTAAGCCTAACTCTACAATACGCTGGTTGAGAA
>JANWYC010000265.1 GCA_025057245.1 Aquificaceae bacterium
TTTTCTATGTATTTTTCCAACAGAAGGTCTCCGCGCCCAAAGGCTTTTAAGGCTTCGTTGTATGCGTTTTCGTAGTTTCTAAGAAGCTCCTCCTCGTTCCTGCATATCCTTATACCTCTACCACCACCACCCGCGGAAGCTTTCAAAAGCACAGGATATCCTATCTCTTTAGCTATTTGTTTTGCCTCCTGCTCGTCTTTTAGAATACCATCACTACCTGGCACAGTAGGAAGCCCAGTCTTTTTGGCAATCTCCTTAGACCTTGCCTTGTCTCCCATAAGCTCTATAACCTTCCAGTGAGGACCGATAAAGTTTATGCCCTTCTCCTCGCAAAGTCTGGCAAAGTGCTCATTCTCCGCCAAAAAGCCGTATCCCGGATGTATGGCATCCGCACCCACTTCAAGGGCAAGGTCCACTATCCTTTCAGCATTTAGGTAGGTGTCAAGGGGGTTTACCCCTATCATATAGGCTTCGTCCGCCATCTTTACATGCCTTGCGGT
>JANWYC010000026.1 GCA_025057245.1 Aquificaceae bacterium
ATGTGAAGAAAAATGGTGCCTTTTAAGGACAAACTCTTTAGAATGAGCATGGGCACTAAGCTCTCCATTACATTCCTTCTGGTCATACTGTGCGTGTCCTTCCCTATGTCATACCTTAGCTCCCGCTATTCGGAAAGCCTTCTAAAGAAACAAATAGAAGAGAGCATACTTGAAAATGTTAGGGCTGAAGAGACAAACATAAGGACCGCCCTTCTAAACAGAGACTATTGGAGGGTTTACAAACACGCAGAAGCACTGTCAAGCCTAAAGGGCATAAAACATGTAGCCATACTTGATGAGAACCGCTTTGTGGTAGCCCACTCCCTACCACAAGAATACCCTGTAGGCACTTTCTATCCCATAAGTGTGGGAGAGCAGGTTGTCTATGTGGAGAGCTTTGGAAGAAGGCTTGGTTACGTGGTGTTTAAGATAGACACCGGGTTCTTGGAAAGTTCTCTTCTACCCCTGAAGTTTTTCATGGTCGGCTTTACAGCCCTGTTTTCCACCATAGGCGTTTCCTTGGGTATATACATATCCATGAGGATATCTGGAAGGCTCAAGAGGATACTTCGGATGGCGGAGGATGCGGAAAGGGGTAAGCTGTACAAGGTCTCCTTCGTGGAAAAGGATGAGCTTCAGGAGTTTTCTGACCATCTTTATGACAGCTTTGAAAGCATAAACAGGCTCCTTGAAAACGCAAGGTTTGAGGGCGAGTTCTTTTCAAGTCTTCTAAACGCTCTGGAGGAAATGGTCTTTGTGCTTGACAGGGAAGGCAGAATACTCTTCGTGAACAGCTCCGTGAGTAAATACGGCTACGGATATAAAGACCTTCTTGGAAGAAAGCTTTTGTGTCTTCTGTGCGATGCGGGGCTGAGGAAGGAGGTAAGGAGAGCTATAAGAGAGGGCGAAGCCCTGACCTTGGAGGGTAAGTTCAGAGGTAAGGGCGGACAGCGAGAGGTGCTTTTGAGTCTAAAACCCAAAGAGGACTTTCTCCTTGCAAGCCTTAAGGACGTAACGGACCTGAGAGAGATGGAGAGAAGGTTCAAACTCATGGAAACGCTGAGCCTTATGGGTGAGATGAGCGTTGGTTTAGCTCACGAGCTCAAGAACGCCCTTCTGCCAGTGAGGCTTCTTGCAGACCTAGAAGAGTGGGACAAGGAGGATGTAAGTCTAATTAAACAGGCGATAGGAAGGGTGGACAGGGTGGTGGTGAACATGCTCAACTTTGCAAAGCAGGACAGAGAGGCAAAGTCCTACTTCAGTCTAAGGGAGTTGATGGAAGGGCTTAAAAACCTCTTTGAGCACATAGTAAGGGAAAAGAAAATAAACTTTGTGTATGATTGTGAAGACTTGGAGGTCTACATGGAAAGAGGAGCTCTTGAGCTTATACTGGTTAATCTTGTAAAGAACGCCATGGATGCGGTGGGTGTGGGCGGTAAGGTAGAGCTAAGGGTGGAAAAAAACTCTGGCAAACTGGTGTTCTCCGTTATAGACGATGGTCCTGGCATACCAGGAGATATTAGGGAGAAAATCTTTGAGCCTTTCTTTACCACCAAAAAGGGTGGCACTGGGCTTGGGCTTTCCATAGCCATGAGATACGCTTACATGCTGGGTGGACAGATAAGTCTTAAACCTTCAGAAAGTAATGGGACGGTTATGTCCTTAGAGGTGCCTTTCAATGCCAAGGGTGTTAGTGGTTGACGACGAGCAGTCTGTTCTTTTAGCCATAGGCAAGGTGCTCTCAAAACATGGCTACGAGACCATTACACTGTCCGATACAGCAAACCTTCAGGAACATGTGGAACGTGCGAACCTTCTTATTATGGACATAAGACTGACAAGGGGGAATGGCGTAGAGCTGGTGGAAGAGTTAAGAGCTAAGGGCTACAACCTGCCCGTGGTCTTTATAACCGCCTATACAGACCCAGACATGATTATAAGGGCTTCCAGACTGGGGGCTGTGGATGTGCTTAAAAAACCCTTCGGTGCAGATGACCTACTGAGGGCGGTTAAAACTTCTCTCTTTAAGGCACTCTCTGTCAAAACTTTGCTCCTTGAACCCAGAAGTGTGGTCTTTGCTTCTAAGGAGATGTTTGAGGTGATAAAACAGGCTGGCGTTGCCAGCGGTTGTGACATGAACGCACTTATAACGGGGGAGACGGGGACGGGTAAAGAGGTTATAGCAAGGCTAATACATGCCAACTCAAAGAGGAAGGATGCACCCTTCGTAGCCCTCAACTGCAGTGCCATACCCAAGGACCTTTTTGAAGCGGAGCTTTTCGGACACGCAAAGGGCGCCTTTACAGGCGCTTCCTTTGACAAAAAGGGCAAGGTGGAGCAGGCGCAGGGTGGAACTCTTTTCCTTGACGAAGTAGGAGAGCTCCCCTACGGAAAACAGGCAAAGCTTTTGAGGTTTATAGAAGAGAAGACCTTTTATCCTTTAGGCTCGTCAAAGGAAGTTCACGCAGATGTAAGAATAGTATGCGCCACCAACAGAAACATAGGCGAGCTTATACAAAAACAGGAATTTAGAGAAGACCTTTACTACAGAATCTCCCAGATACACATGCACATACCACCTTTGAGAGAAAGAAAAGAAGACATACCACCACTTATGGAACACTTTGTAGGGCTTGCCAACAGAGAATTAGGCACTAGCATAAGCGGGATAGCTCAGAGTGCCATTGAACTTGCCATGGGCTACCACTGGCCGGGCAACGTGAGGGAGCTAAAAAACGCAGTTTTCAGAGCTTGTATGAAGAGAAGATACGGAAACCTTGAGGAAGAGGACTTGGAACTCTTAAGAAGACCCAAAGGGAGGGAACCTCTCGAGAAGTTAGTCTTACACATGCTGGAAGGGATAAGCGAAGAGGACATGAAGGACCTGCTTCCCAAGCTTGAGCTTACGGTTATAAAAGTTTTGCTCGAGAGATACGAAGGCAACAAAAGTAAAGTAGCTCAACTACTTGGCATTTCAAGAAACACACTGAGTTTTAAGTTAAAGGAGGGGAGGGAAGAACCCTCCCAATAAAACTAAGCTTTCACCACTTTTACATTGCCACTGTAAAAGGCAGCGCCACAACTGTAAACATCTACCATGGGATAGGAAGCGCCCGAAGGTAGTTTGGCATTAGGATAGCAGAGGGCGTAAGGGGCACCAGTGTCTCTCTTAGGGTCAGACAGTAGGCGGTTACCGTCCACTATCTTCGTATCTCCGTGCAGAGCTCTTACCCTCCAGTCTGGATAGTCTTTAAATCTGGCAAGACCGAGAAGTGCCTTCTCTGGGTTCTGCACCTGCACTGGCACCTTATACTGACCAGTGTGACACCAGTGTCCAAAGTTGCAGGATACTACCACCACACCCTGCCTTACTCTGTTGGTAACGTAAGCCCTTATCTTGTAGCTTACCTTTTTACCGTTTATATCCACGGCCCAGTCGTCCTGACCTGGTGCCAGCACCTTTACCCAGTCCCCGTTCTTTATGCCCAGCTTCTGAGCATCCACTGGGTTAATCCATAGCATGTTCTCAGGTTCAGACTCAAGAGCCCAGATGTAGTTCATGGTCCTTGATTGAGTGTGTAAAGCAGGCTTGTAGGTTATAAGCTTGAAGGGGTAGTCCTTTTCCACCTTGTCTGGGTCAAAACCCTGATACTGACCCGCTTCCCTCAAGGATACATACCTAGGATGGGCGGGCATGTATTTACCCGTCAATGAGTTCTTGGTAGTGGCTACGCCTTCAAAGTAGAACCTACCCAGAGAGTCCTTGTTGAGGGAGAACTTATAGCGATTGTCTTTAAAGTGGTCCTCGTAGTTTATGAAGAAACCACCCCTTGAGAGTAGGAAGGCTACCTTTTGCCACTCCTCTGACGATATGGCGTTTTTGAACTTGGCTATGGGATAGTTCTTCTCCACAAAGTCCACATCTTCCTTCTTGGGTTCAATCTTGTAGCCCTTGGACTCAAGGTCATGGACTAGGTTTGCCATCTGCTTTAGGTGGAAGTCTTCAGCCCTCGTTAGAGGATAGGTCTTTCCTTCGTTAGGACCCATACCCTTTATGGCGTTCTCTCCCCAAAGAGGCGAGCCTAACTTCCTACCCAAGTCTACGAAGAAGGTCTCTAACTGCATAGGTCTTCCGTCGGGAGTTTTGTCAGTTAGGGGTTCTATGATGGCGGTTCTTATGGCGTTGAAGAAGAAGTAGTGATAGAGGGCGAGCACACCCGTAAACCCCTCTGCGTAGGTAATGTCGGGAACTATGTAGTCTGCAGCCAGATAAGATGTGTCATCTATGGTGGTGGTAACGCTTATCCACAGACCTACCCTCTTTGTGTCCTTGAGAACATCCTTGTAGGCAATCTGTCCTGGATGGGTGTATATGATGTCCGCAAAGTATTGTATCACCGCATAGGGCATACCAGCCTTTATGGGGTTGTAAGGGTAGTCGCTACCGAGGGAAGGGAACATGCCAGAAGAGTGATATTTGCCTGCGGTGAACTTAAACCAAGGCAGTTTAGGTGGATACGGGTCTTTACCTTCCATCTTCGCCTTGTAGTAGAAAGCGGTTTCCTCGTAAGCCTTTGCGGTTCTGTGCATCTTCAGCCCCCAAGGGTCCCTGCCGCCGCCTAAGTCATACCTGCCCTTCATCACATCGCCCCTGCCCACTCTCCATATCATGCCTCCCTTGTGTCCTATGTTGCCCACCAGCATGTTGAGGGATTCTATAAGCCAAGAGGTCAGAGAGCCATTCATGTGCATTACAGCCCCCCTGTAGGAGACGATGCATGCTCTCTTACCGTAGAAGGCAAACTCATCTGCGGTGTCTATCACGTCCTTAGGGTTCACGCCGGCTATCTTACACCAGTTCTCTATGGTGTCCACAAACACAAAATCCTTAAGCAGTTGTAGGGCTGTTGTGACATAGACAGTGGAGCCGTCCTTTAGCTTAACCTCCAGGCCCTTGGTCTTCTTAGGATACTTGTCCAGCCTTTTAGGGTCTTTGTCCTCGCCCTCGTACAGGTCGTTGGAAACTTCCACCGCACCCTCGTATTCGTCCATAAGTATGTGGCCAGCCTTTGACTGGGTGTGTGCTTTTAGTGTTTTTGAGTCTTTGTCTAAGACCACAAAGTCGTTTTCACCACCAAGACCAAGCTCTGAAGCCCTCAGTAGCTTTCTGTAGTGCTTGCTGTCTTTTGGTCCTACCACCACCAAGTGGCTTGCGTTGGAGAAGACCACTTCGCCGTCCTCTTTTGCAGCGTCAAGGTTTGGATTTTCTAAGAATCTTCTGTCAAAGGAGCTCTTTTCAAATATGCGCCTTATCATGGCGCAGGCTATGGCTGGGTCCTCGCCCGGCTTGGGCATTAGGTGCCTATGAGAGTTGACCACCACACCGTTGTGTGCCCTTGGGTCTATCCAGACCACCTTTAGGTCTCCGTTGCCTCTCCTGTAGTGCAGTATAGTCCATGTAGGCACAGCGGGGTTGAAAGACTCCGCTATGTTGGCACCCCAGGCTATTACATACTGGGCGGACTTGAGGTCAGGTCCTACGTGGGGTCTATCGTAGGCAAATATCTGACCTGCCCACTTGGGCCACTGGCATACATCCGCATGACCTAATATGTTGGCGGAGCCTATGGTGCCGTATATGAACCTCTCAAGAAACTCACCCCTACCCTCCGTGTTCCTGCCTACCATGAGCATGGCAAGATTGGACTTGGGTCCGAGGGCTGGCATCTCAGGGTCTATGAGCTTTTTCTTTATGTCTTCTGGAAGTTTTTGGGCTTCCTCCGCCGGAAGCCAGAGCTTTTCTATGTTGTCCTCTATGAACTTTTTCATGTCCTCTATGGGTTTTCCTTTGGAGACGGTTTCCGCCCACTTTTTGATAAAGTCTTGGCTTACGCTTTTTAAAACCGCATCCGCAACCTCTGACTTTGAAACGTAGGCATCGTAATAAGCCTTCAGCCCCGGCAGTTTTTCGCCCGTTTCTTCTATGGTTCCACCGTTTACTATTTCGTTGATGAGCTGTTCCCAGCTTATGGGCTTGAACTTACCCTCACCCCTCTTGCCAGCTCTTTTAAGAGGTGTCACTATCCTGTAAGGGTCATAGGTGTAGTGGGCTATGGACTGTCCTTTAAGACACAAGGTGCTTGCACGCTTAAAGCTCTCCTCAAGAGGTGTGTTCATTGGAATAGCTTCCCAGAAGTTGTTGGACATACAGTATGGGTTACCGTCTGCCTTGTAAACCATGTTGTCATAAACCCTTGCCCTGATACCACATCTGGAGTTGCATCCCAGGCAGAGGGAATGCACCACCCTAAACTTCTGAGCCTCCTCCATGGATAGTGGCGCTGCATTGGCGTAGGGTATGAGCTTGAAAGGACCTTTCACTATGTCCTTTATGGCAGAGCTTCCAAGGGCAAGGAAACCAACACCTGAACCCGCAAGGGCTGCGTTTCTTAAAAAGTCTCTTCTTGTTGTACTCATGTTATGTCACCTCCTTATGGTGTGTGCTCCTCCATCCTGCCACAGAGGCAAAGAGCAGGATGAAGAACAATCCAAGAAGGAAAAGGGCTATCACTTCTGAAAATCCTTCCCTTCCTATTAGTTTTATGTGAGGTGAGACCACAGCTCTCCCACCCTTGTCTACCATCTGGGGTGGTATTACCGTTATCCACCTCATGGCGTATATACCCAGAAGGGAAGCTATGCTGAGCAGTGTTATACCCCCAGTGCTTCTCCCTAAACCCGTAAAACCACCGAGGAACACAAAGAGTAGAGCCAGAATGGCTATGAGATAAGACAGCAAGTTTGCACCCATGGCTGAAGCTAAGAGTGGCCAATGGGCGGTGTTCCAATACCACTCAAGGATTATCTCAAGGAAGAGAAGGAGCAAGTCAAGCCCTGCAAAAACAGCCATGATAACCACGGGGAGACGCAGGTCTTCTGCCCTTACGCTTATTTCCTGAAAAGAGTTGCCCACAAGGTAGAAGAAAAGTGAAGCACCAATACCCGAGACCACCGCCGAGACCAGAAAGACGGGTATGAGTATGTGAGAACCCCACATGGGCACCGCCTGCATGGCGGACAAAAGGAAGCCCACATAACCCGTGAAGGCAAAGGCAAGAGGGAAGCTAATCAGAGCCCAGAACCTTACCTTTTTGTCGTCCTCTTCAGGGTTAACATCTCTTGCACCAAAGGTTAGAAAACCTGCTAGAGAACCGAAGAAACCTCCCTCCTTCGCCCTCCCTATAAAGTCCCTTCTCAGAAGGAAGTAGCTCTTTAGAAGCATAACTATAAAAAGAAGCGTCCAGAACACAAAGAAGAGGAATATGGGCGAGGAAAGGTTAGGATAGAAGGGAACTAAGAAGCCCCTTGCAGGCATGGTAAGGTCAAAGAAGGGTGCCAGCGGTGCAACCAACAAGCAGGAAAGAGCGACAAAATGTCCCACCCTTTCTAAATGTGCTAAGTTTTTATAACCCAGAAGGTATACAAGAAGACTTATAACTGTGGAACCAGCCACTATACCGCTGAAAAAGGGATAGGTTACTATTAAAACCGTCCACTCCACCTTGTGATTTGGTAATGCAACTCCTAGGCTTTCAACCATGGCTCTCACCTCCTATGTTTATCTAAACTTGTTGTGTTGTGTTCTAACGTTAAAGGTATATACCCTGCCGGTAGCTGTATCCGTCCAGACTGCAGGAGGATGCTGAGTTTTTCTATCGCTTCCAGTCCCTACATATATCCCCTCTATACCCTCAAGCCCTATGTAGAAAACCCTTGGCTTTGCACCCGTCTCTGGTTTAAGAACCTGCACCGAGTTTTTATTTATAAGTTCCCATATGGGGTCATTTGGATTTGAAAGGTCTCCAAACTCCCTCGCCTTTGTGGGACAGGTATCTACGCAGGCAGGTTTAAGGCCGTTCCTGACCCTGTGGTCGCACCATGTGCACTTGTTCATGACCATCATGATGGGGTCTATGTATCTTACGCCGTAAGGGCATGCCTGCTCACAGAGCCTACATCCTATACACCTTTCATACCTCTGAAGCACTAGACCATCACCCTCATCTCTGTAAGTGGCGTAAACAGGGCATACCTTTACACATGGCGGGTTTTCACAGTGATTACACAGCTTAGGAACGTTGAGAACCTTTACCCTTGTCTCACCGGTTGCCGGGTCAGTATAGCCTACTTCCCACTTTTCCACCCAAGTGTTAAACACACCTAAGGGGGTGTTCCTCTCCGCCTTGCAGGCGGCTACGCAGGCATCACATCCTATGCACTTACGCACATCCACCACGAAAACAAACCTGTTTTTACCCTTCTGTGGGGAGTAGGTCCTCTCCGCCCTTGCAGTTTCAAAAACAGCGCCACCGCAAGTGGCAACCGCACCCACAGCCAGAGCCCTTATAAAGTCTCTCCTCGAAGTGCTCTTTTCTTCAAGGGTCTCTTTCATGGCATACCTCCACTACATTTTTTGTGCATAATCACTTGCGTATAAAAACCTTTCCTTTTGAAGATGCCTTCCAAAGGCATAAACCCGACCTCTTCCAAGAGGCTAACACTCAGCAGGAATCCCATTTTTACCTCTCTTGCATTTCGAATAAGCAAGGAACGTGCCATGCGGTCCTTTCCTGAAAGATTAGATGAGTGCTACGTTTTGTGGTTTATGGTATGGTTATGTTGCTAAATTTTTGAGCATGGGCTGTTAAAAATCCTTTCAATCTTCTTCAAGCTTAATCCTTAGTTCTTGCATCAGATAAGCCTTGTGGTCTTTCATGAAAGACCTGAGAAATGAAATGCAATCTCCAAGAGCGATAAAACCTGCCTTCCTTAGCCCTTCCTCCAGTTCCCTTAGCCAACCAAGCCGGTTGTGGATAAATCTATACTGGTTTATGTAAGCCCTTGTGAGGTCCTCCTCTGTGCAGAGGAGGGATAGAAGCCTAAGCTCTATGCCAAGATGGTCTGGTTCATAATTCTCTTCAAGCCTGTAGCCCATATGCTCGTAGGATAGGGATAGCTGGTTTAAATCCAAATCTCTATAGTGTCTTTCCAGAAGGAGAGAACTATCCACCAGCTCAAGCTCTTCTTGAATTTTCTTTTCCTCTATGTGTTTCAGGATTTTTGTAGCATGCTCTCCGTAGTCAGACTCTAAAAGGTTCTGGACTACCTGATTTAAATAGTAGTAGTACTTGGCAAGGAAAAGCTCGGAGAAGGTATAATAGAAGAAGGCTATGGAGCTAAAAGCCTGTTCCATAAAGGCTATTATAGTTCAACAGGGAAGTTTCTATCACTTTGAGTTTTTTCTCACACAGTCCTTAACTACATAGAAACCAAGAGGGCTTGACAGCTGGTCTGCTATAAAAGCTATACACAAGGTAGACGGTAGTTACATGGAGGTTTTCAAAGCTATAATCCAGATATACTATGCCCAATAAGTGGTCTAATATCTCCCAAAAGACCCCCACCCCCTACTCACTATCCATCCACATGACCCAAGCTAACCCTACTAACATCCCTACGCCACCACTCATAAACATGCTTGTTATCATTTATCATTTATCTCTGAAGAGAGCTTTTACAAAGCTTTATGTTTGTCTGCGTGGTAGTCTGAAGACGTATTTAAAGAATAGAATCAATAGGATGAGTGACCTTGGATACTGCTTTGTTCAAAGATGCTTTTTGAGGTTTGATATTCAGGCACTTCAGAGCTTGAACCTATCTTTGTAAAGAGTCATGAAACTTTTGTAAGCTAAAGCTGAATGCTTATTAGACAATCGGGAAGCGGATTAATACCAAGCGTTCTGCAGTCTTCAATAAACTTATCGTAGTCAAACTTACCACTCCGCATCCTTCCTTGCAGTTTTTCGATAAGACCAAATAAACCAAGCCTCTTTGCCCTGCTTATGAGTCTGTCATAAAGCTCCTCAAGCACGCTATTACTCATTGGTTCCACCTCTGAAGGCTCTAATATTTTAAGCTGGTTCAAAATCATCTTGTCAAGTT
>JANWYC010000027.1 GCA_025057245.1 Aquificaceae bacterium
AGGAGCTGAGAAAAACCAGAGATGTGATAAAGAGGTTCTTTCCAGAAGAGCCTACAGAAACACTTTTGGTGCTTGATGCTACCATAGGTCAGAATTCCATACAGCAGGCTAAGGTGTTTAAAGAAGCGCTGGAGGTAAGCGGTATAATTCTTACTAAGTTAGACGGCTCTGCCAAAGGTGGTGCGGTGGTAGCTATATGCAAAGAGCTTGGCATAGCTGTTAAACTCCTTGGCGTTGGGGAAGGTATAGAAGACCTTCAACCTTTTGACCCTGAAGTCTTTGTGGATGAGCTACTCTCTTAGGAGGTAAGCATGATACCCGAGGATATTATGAAAGTGCCAGAGATTCCCACTGGCACAATTGAACTACCTATGATGCCACTTAGAGACCTGGTGGTTTTCCCCACCATGGTTGTACCTCTGTTCGTAGGAAGAGGTTTCTCCATAAGAGCGGTGGAAGAGGCTCTAAAAAAGGACAGGCTTATTTTCTTAGTGCTTCAAAAAGACAAGGCTACAGAAACACCCACCATTGAAGACCTTTACTCTGTAGGCACTATAGCTCATGTAATAAGGTCATCTCCCATAGAGGAATACAGGCTAAAGATTCTGGTTCAAGGTATAAAGAGGGGCAGGCTGTTAGAATACACACAAAAGGGAGACTTTTTTACCGCCACTGTAGAAATCATCCAAGAGCAAGAGTTAGAACCAGAAAACCTCCCAAAAGAAGTCAAAGCATACGTAAGGTCTGTAAAAGAACATTTAGAAACTGCAGTCTCTCTGGGTAAGCGGATTATCCCAGACTTACTCATGTTAATTAGAGAGCTGGAAGAGCCGGGTAGGTTGGCTGACTTGGTAGCTTCCCTCTTGGACGTTAAAAGCTCAGAAGCTCAAAAGGTTCTGGAAACCGTAGACCCAGTAAAGAGGATACAGTTGGTTCACCAGTTTATTCAGAGCGAAGTAGGTCTTTTAGAGGTCCAGAGCAAGATAAGAGGCGTAGCAAGGGAAAGAATAGAAAAGGAACAGAAAGAATACTTCCTACGCCAGCAGTTAAAAGCCATCTTGGAAGAGCTGGGAGAAGGAGATGAGAAAAGGGCGGAGATAGAAGAGTACAGAAAAAAGCTCCAGAAGTTAAAACTTCCAAAGGAAGCTAAGGCTGAAGTGGAAAAGCAAATAAAACGGTTGGAAAAGTTGCATCCCGAATCCGCCGAGGCTGGAGTGTTAAGAACATGGGTTGAATGGGTTCTTGACCTTCCGTGGGATAAGAGCACAAAAGACAGGTATGACTTGGAAAAGGCAAGGGAGGTGCTTGACAGAGACCACTACAATCTGGAAAAGGTCAAGGACAGGATAATAGAATACTTAGCGGTAAAGAAGTTAACCAAAGGTAAAAGCCAGCCTGTGCAAATACTGTGCTTTGTAGGTCCTCCAGGCGTTGGTAAGACCTCTTTAGGTAAGTCTATAGCGGAATCCCTTGGTAGAA
Organism: Aquificaceae bacterium; assembly: GCA_025057245.1. Taxonomy (GTDB): domain Bacteria; phylum Aquificota; class Aquificia; order Aquificales; family Aquificaceae; genus Pampinifervens. The sequence goes on from JANWYC010000027.1 coordinate 1,480, forward strand.
GGTTTGTGCGCATATCATTGGGTGGCATAAGGGACGAGGCGGAGATAAGGGGTCATAGGAGAACCTACGTGGGTGCTATGCCCGGGAGGATAATTCAGGCGGTTAAGCAAGCAGGGACAAAAAACCCAATTATCATGCTTGATGAAGTTGACAAGCTATCCCTTTCCTTTCAAGGAGACCCATCCGCAGCCCTTCTTGAAGTGCTTGACCCAGAACAGAACAAACACTTTGTAGACTTATACATAGGCTTACCCTTTGACCTCTCAGACGTGTTTTTTATCTGCACAGCTAACAGGGTGGATACCATACCCAGACCGTTGTTGGATAGAATGGAGGTGATTTTCCTTTCGGGATACTCAGAAGAGGAAAAGGTCTTTATAGCTAAAAACCATCTTCTCCCTAAGCTTTTACCGGAGCATGGCTTCAAGGAGGGAGAGGTGCTCTTCCACGAGGACGCCCTTCTTGAGGTTATAAGAGGTTACGCCCGTGAGTCTGGTGTGAGAAACCTTCAGAGACAGATAAGCACCATACTTAGAAAGCTTGCACTGAAGCGTCTAAAGGGAGAAACCTTGCCCTTCGAGGTAAAAGCTCAGGACATAAAGAGCTTTCTGGGCGTTTCTAAGAGGCACATGCTCTCAGAAGAGAAGCCCATGGTAGGTGTGGCGGTAGGGCTTGCTTGGACGGAGGTAGGTGGTGAAATCATGCTCATAGAAGCCACCAAGTTCAAGGGCAAAGGAAACCTTATCCTTACAGGCTCTCTGGGTGATGTGATGAAAGAGTCCGCTCAGGCGGCGCTGTCTTACATAAAATCCAAAGCGGAAGAATACCACATAGACGCTGACCTGCTCTCACAGATAGACATACACATCCACGTTCCTGAGGGTGCGGTGCCGAAGGATGGACCCTCTGCGGGCGTGACCATTTGTGTGGCACTGCTATCTCTACTGACGGGTAAAAAGGTCAGAACAGATGTGGCCATGACCGGCGAGATTACTCTGAGAGGTAGGGTTTTACCCGTGGGCGGTCTAAAGGAAAAAATATTAGCCGCCAAGAGGGCTGGTATATATCATGTCATCCTACCTTCAAAGAACAGGGAGGAAGTGTTGGAAGACCTGCCTGAGTATGTTAGGGACAAGATGAACCTTTATTTTGTTGACAACCTGGAGGAAGTTTTTGGTATAATATTTAGCAAGGAGGTAGAAAAAGTTGGCGATAGTTCAGATAGCTGACAACGAGCCCTTTGAGAAAGCTTTTAAAAAATTCAAGAGGATTGTAGAAAAGGAGGGCATACTCACTGAGGTAAAGAGAAGACAGTTTTACGAAAAGCCCAGTGAGAAGAAGAAGAGAAAAGAAAGGCAAGCAAGAAAAAGAATGATTAAGGCACTTAAGAAGAAAAGCTTTATTTAAGCTCACCCATTTTGTATGCTTTTAGGAGCTCTCTTTGCTCTTCTGTTATAAACTTTCTTATATGGTCTTCATCCTCGTCGCTTATATCTTCAAACTTAACACCTAAACAGGTTCTATCCGCACTACTTCTTACATTCTTGACCGTTCCCAAAGCCTTCATAGAGTATTTCTTAAGCTGGAAGACCATGTAAATCTTTGTCTCTTCCTTTATATCTACAAAACCACGGAAGCAAACCCTTGCACCCTGCACGCTTATGTCCTCTATAACCGCATCCTTTGCCTCTTCCAGATTCTCTGGCATGGTTAAAACCGCACCGTGAAGAATCTGAACCTTTACTGGCACCTTTACGCGCCAGCGAAGACTCTCTCTGAGTTGTATTTTTGAAAGCTGGTCTGTATGTTGGAAAACAAGTACCAATTTACCACCTTCTATGTAGTTTTTTGTAACCTCACTCTGAAAATAATAGCGTCCATCGCCCTCCCTAAGAAAGGAAAACTTCACCTTGTCGCCGATTTGTAAACCACCTGGTGGAGTATCTAAAAGCGCAAGATGCAATTCAAGCTCGTTTCTATCCCATACTGCGGCGCTGTAGGCGGTGTTGCCTATGGTTATAAACCCCGTTTGGTATAGGTCTATGTCCCTCGTGCTGGTAAGAGGAAGAAACCAAGGAATGGTATCGAACCTCAACTTTTTCCTCGCCTCGGTTATAAGGTCTATTTTGGAAACATCCTCCTTTGCGAGTTTGTTTATACACCTTTCAAAAACCGCTTTTACTTGGAGAACCTTTACTGGCTCTTTGGTCTTGCTGGCACATTTCCAGAGCATGGATATTTCAGCTTCGGAGAGTCCAAGAGACTTTCCTGTGTGAAAAAAGTCTTTCTTTAGGTCCATATTAGACATGTATCTTGACCATACATAGGGAAGAATTATCAAAGACCCTACCGCAAGGGATAAGCTCAGAAGAACAAAAAGCACATCAGAAATGCTGGGTGCTTCAAACATATATCTGGTGGCCTCTCTAAAAGTATCAAGCCCTCCCTGGTAGTTCATGTTTAATTCCTTTTCAAAGTTTGTCTTCTATGTATCTCTCCGCCTCTATAGCGGCGATACATCCTTCACCAACCGCCACCGCCACCTGACCAGTGGCACCGCTCCTGCAGTCCCCTGCGGCGAACACGCCCTCTAATGAAGTTCTCATCCGTTCATCTGTAACTATATATCCGTTATCGTCAAGTTCAAGAATATCCTTGAGAAAGCCCGTATTAGGCTCTAGACCTATAAATATGAACACTCCCTCCACAGGGAGTTCTGAAAGGCTATTATCTTTGGTATCTCTGAGAACTAACCTTTCCACGAAGTCTCCACCTTTTATCTCTTCCACTACCTTGTTGGGAATGAAGGTAATTTTGTCGTGGGAAAGAACCTTCTCCTGTAGATGCTTCTGCGCCCTTAGCTGGCCTCTTCTGTGTACGAGGTATACCTTAGAGGCAAATCTGGTTAAAAACAGGCTTTCTTGAGTAGCGGAGTCACCTCCACCTACCACCGCCACTGGAACACCGTCAAACAGAGCTCCGTCGCATGTGGCACAGTAAGAAACCCCTCTGTTTAAGAACTCCTCTTCCCCAGGAACCCCCAGTTTTCTTGGGTTTGAACCCACCGCAAGTATTACCGTCTTACTTCTTAACACTTCACCCGTTCTTAGGTGGAGAAAGAGCTCTTTCTCAAGCTTTTCCAGTTTGGATACCTCTTTCCTAACTACATGAAGACCGAACTTCTCCGCCTGCTCTTTAAACTTAAGGGTAAGCTCTTTACCGCTTATACCTTCGGGGAAGCCTGGGTAGTTCTCCACTAAGTCTGTTATGGCTATCTGACCTCCCAAAGTGCCCTTCTCTAAGAGAAGGGTTTTCATCTTCGCTCTTGCACAGTATAGACCTGCGGTAAGACCCGCAGGTCCACCCCCTACAATGATTGTATCGTAAAGGATGTCTTCAGAAAGTTCATGTATCATATATGTGTGTTTATCATCTGTCTGAGAGCTTCCTTTGGCTGAACACCTATGCGAGTATCCACCGCCTCGCCGTTTTTAAACAACATTATGGTTGGTATAGCCCTTATGCCATACCTCATGGCTATGTTTGGGTTCTCATCGGTGTTGAGCTTACCAAACTTAACCTTATCACCCATCTCCTCCGCGAGCTCTTCTATGATAGGAGCTATTATCCTACAAGGTCCACACCAGGGAGCCCAAAAATCCACCACCACAGGTATACTGGAGTTCGCAACCTCCGCTTGCCAGTTGCTCTCGGTCAGAACCAGAACCTTCCCAGCCATGTTAAACCTCCTTGTTTAGTATTTCATAAATCTTTACCACGCGCTCGTCCTTTATATAATAGCAAACTATAGAACCATCTCTTTTACAACCTACGATGCCCTTGTTCCTAAGTATGCTGAGATGCTGAGAAACGTTAGGCTGTGATGTGCGCAAGATGTCGCTGAGGTTCTTTACGCACTGCCTGCTTTCGATAAGCACAGACACAATCTTTAGCCTTATGGGATGCGCCATTGCTTTTAAAAACTCAGCCCAATCTTCTAACTTCTCCTCACTAACAAACTCCACTTGCATGCTTACGCCCCATCTTCTTATATTCTATCATAATAATATGGAAAAGTTACAAATTTATAAAAAGAGGGCAAGACAACTCTATTTTGCCTTCCTTCTGTCGACAACAACGCTCTTCCTTGCATGCGTTCCTTTGTATCCTTACTTTAAAGTGCCAGTCCATCCTAATCTTGCTTACTTTACTCTTGGATTGGTCTTTATTACCGGTATTACCGGTTTGACAATTGCCTATACAATCAGAAAAAAATCCTTTCCTGTTTTTTCTGCCGCAGACCCTTACTGGAGTTACACCGCAACCCGTAAGTATTTTTGGAGCTACAGCTTGTGCCTTCTGCCCCTCTTCATCGCCTTTCTACTTTTTATTGTGATAGCCAGAGTAGATGCTCTTTTTCTCGGATACCTGATGAGTCTTTGTGGTTTAATATTACTAAGACCAAAAGAGGAGGACGTGCAATGACGAGAGAAGAGCTTATTCAGAAACTACTTCAGGAAAACAAAGAATTCAGGTATCATTACGAAAAGCATCACGAGCTTGATGTAACCATCCAAAAAATGGAAAAGCACCACCCCATGACACACGAGTTAGAGATGGAAATAGAAAGGCTCAAAAGGGAAAAGCTCTACCACAAGGACATGATGGAATACATCATAAAAGAGCACTCAAAAGCTCAGGTTTGATAAGGTATTAGACAGTTCTCAAACATTCTCTATGACACTTTAAAAGTTCTAAAAGGATAGGTAAAATACTGGATAAACCACATGAGCCTGATAGAGTTAAGAGGTGTTAAAAAGTCCATTGGTCAGGAAGAGATACTTAAGGGCATTAGTCTGAGTGTTCAAAAGGGAGAGTTTGTAGCCATCATAGGTGCAAGTGGCTCAGGCAAAAGCTCCATGCTCTACATAATGGGTTTGCTGGACAAACCTAGCGAGGGAGAGGTTTTCTTTGAAGGCAAAAGGGTTGTTTTTTCTGATGAAGCGGAGCTCTCAAGGCTAAGGAACAAAAGTCTGGGTTTTGTCTTTCAGTTTCACTATCTACTTCCTGAGTTTACGCTCTTAGAGAATGCGATGTTGCCAGCGATAAAGCTGGGAGTGGATAGGGAAGAAGCAAGGGAAAGGGCTTACGAGCTTCTTAAAAGTTTAGGTCTTGGTGGAAAGGAAAATAGGAGGATATACCAAATTTCTGGAGGTGAGATGCAAAGGGTAGCCATAGCCAGAGCTCTTATGAACAATCCATCAGTGCTTCTTGCGGATGAGCCCACGGGAAACCTTGACAGCAAGAACACTCAAAAGGTAATGGAAATTTTCCAGCAGATAAACGCAGAGGGAACCACGGTGGTTATGGTAACCCACGAGCTACAACTTGCCCAGCAGGCTAAAAGGGTGGTAGAGGTCAAGGATGGTGTCATACTATCTGACCGACTTAATTAAAGAGATTGACCGCCTCCTTCAGTGCGCTCTCTAACTCCGCTCGTGAAGGCATCTCCGCATAAACTCTTATAAGAGGCTCTGTGCCAGAGGCTCTGAAAAGAACCCATCCTTCTCCTTCAAAGACTAACTTTAGTCCGTCAAGGGTTATAGCTTTCAGAACCTTCAAGCCTCCCAACCTTTCTGGTGGGTTTTTGGTCAGCTCTTTAAGCTTTTGTTTTTTGTCTTCCTCCGCGTGCATGTCTACCCTTTTAAAGTAGGCTTCGCCGTAAGTGCTAAAGAGCTCTCCTATGACTTCAGAGAGCGTTTTACCTTTCAAAAGTAAAAGCTCAAGCAGGTTAAGACCTACGAACAGACCATCCCTCTCTGGTAGAAAATCCACTATGCCATAACCTCCGCTCTCCTCTCCACCGAAAATAACCTTTTCTTTAAGTATGACTTCGTTTATGTTCTTAAAGCCTACCGCCACTTCCTTTAGCTGAACTCCCTCTGACTTACATATTCTATCCGCTAAGTATGTAGTGGATACGGTTTTTACCACCAGACCGTCCTTTAACCCTTTGTTTTTGACAAGGTGATACAGTGTAAGTGCGTATATGAGTTGTGCGTTCACAAATTCTCCCCTTTCATCCACAAGGGCTATCCTGTCTCCGTCGCCGTCGTTGGCTATACCGAGGTCGGCGCTTAGAGTTTTAACCTTTAAGATAAGTGGTTGAAGATGCCTTTCCACTGGTTCGGGCGCATGACCCCCAAAAAGTGGGTCTCTGTAGCTCCTTATGTTGTAAACCTGTGCCTTTGTTCCAGAAAGTGCGTGAGAGTATGTGCCTATGGCTGAACCATACATGGCATCGTGAACCAACACAAACTCTCTCTCCGAGAGCAGTTCCATGTTTATCCTACCCCTGACCTCCCTCATATACTCACCCCATACGTTCACATACTCTGGCTTAAAGTTTTCCACCTTTATGTCTTGCACCTTTTGAAGCTCCTCTTCCACTTGGGATATGAACTCTGGAGTAGCGGAACCACCAAAGCTGTCTTTTATTTTGTATCCGTTGTATTCTGGTGGGTTGTGGGATGCGGTTATTATAACTCCGTTGTCAAAGCCCATGTATTTGACCGCAAAGGAGACCATAGGCGTGGTGCAGGCTTTGTTTACCAAAAAGGCTTCAAAGCCAAGGGTCTTGAAGACTTTGTAAGCCTCCAGTGCAAAGTGTTCGGACATAAACCTGTTGTCGTAGCCTACTATAACCCTTCTCTTGCCCTGTCTTTGGAGCACCCTTGCATGAGCCTGAGCCACCCTTCTTACATTCTCAAAGGTGTAAGTATCTCCTGTTACCGCTCTCCATCCGTCAGTGCCAAATTTTATCATCTTTGAGCACCTCCCTGAGGCACGTTTAGTATAGGCATAAGCTTTGTATCGTAAGGTATGAGTATTATGGCGTTGTTCTGACTCTTTGCGTATTCCTGTATGTTCTCTATAAACTTCCACATGATATATTCCCTCGTAAGAGAACCCGCTATTATTTTGTTTGCCTCCGATATGCCTTGAGCTTCTACCTTTTTTCTCTCCGCCTCAAGTTTTTCCTTCTCGAGTAAAAACTGCATCCTCTGAGCCTCTTCGTAAGCCTTTCTCTTCTCCTCAATAGCCTTTACCACGCTCTCAGGAAGCCTTATGTCTCTTATAAGCACGTCTTCAAGTATTAGGTATCTTTTGGAGAGCTGTCCTTTTACTTCGTTGCTTATCCTTTCCTGAAGTTTGGTTCTTTCTTGGTAAACCAGGGAGCTTTCCATAACCGCTATGGCGTCTCTTACTGCGGTTCTGACTATCTGTTTTATGATTTTATCCTCGTAGTCTGGTCCGTATTCTCTGATAAGTGCGGGGGCTTTTTTACTGTCCACTTTGTATAGTATGGCTACGTCTAAGACAACAGGTAGACCATCCTTAGAGAGAGAGCTTATGGGAGTTTGCTTTTCCCTCGTAAACTCAACCGCTCTTGTTCTTACCTCCACCTTTTCCACAGTTTGAATTAAAGGCACTCTAAAATGCACGCCCTCTAAAAGAGGAACGGGGTCTATCTTACCAAGAGTTCTTTTTACTCCTACAAAACCAGAGGGGACTATTACTATAGGGTTTGCTAAGAACACAAAAATTAACAACACGGGAACGACAAATACCAGCCATCCCAGTCTGTACGCAAAAGCGAAGGATTGCACCTTTTTCATCTTCCTCCCTATCGGGTTATTATAATGGAAGTGGTAATGCTATCGCAAGAGGTTTTGAAAGATGCTCTCAAGAGAGGAAAGCTAAAAAGTGAAACATTTCAAGAAGTTGAGTATCTTAGGTTTACTGACGACTTTAAGGACATTCCCAGAGGAACGGTGCTCTTAAAGGATACTGTAATATGGGGCTATCCTCACATTGGAAGGATATTCCAGCTATCTACGGGTATAAAAGAGCAGTTTCAGACCGCTTTCTGGGTGGAGGAGAAGGTGGACG
>JANWYC010000028.1 GCA_025057245.1 Aquificaceae bacterium
ATATATAGTTACGAAACCTCCGTGAGTCAAGAGTGAGGAGCTTGTTAGACAATTGGATATTATACACCGCATTGAGAATCATACTCTAAGTAGCCTGTTCTATGAGCTCTACGGGTATGTCAAAGTTTGCCACCACCTCTTTTACGTCGTCAAGCTCCTCAAGAGCGTCTATGAGTTTTAGTATTCTCTTGGCAGTCTCTGGCTCTTGAACTTGAACCAAGGTGTTAGGCTTGTATACCACCTCCGCCCTGTCTATCTGCAAACCCGCTGACTGAAGGGACTCCTTTACCAAGTAAAGCTCTTCTGGTTTGGTGTATATGATGTAGTTTAGCTCTCCCACTTCCACATCCTCCGCACCAGCCTCTATGGCTTTGTCGTATATTTCCTCCTCCGTGAGACCTTCCTTCTGAACCTCTATCATTCCTACTCTATCAAAGAGAAAGGCTACGCATCCGGAAGAGCCGAGGTTGCCACCGTGCTTTGAAAGAACATGCCTTACCTCAGATGTGGTTCTGTTTCTGTTATCCGTTTGAGTTATTACCATAAGAGCTACGCCCCCGGGCGCATAGCCTTCGTAAAGCACCTCTTCGTAGTTTTCGCCACCCAGCTCGCCGGTGCCCTTCTTTATAGCCCTCTCTATGGTCTCGGATGGCATGTTAACCTTTCTTGCGTTCTCTATGGCAGTTCTTAACCTTGGGTTTGTGTCTGGGTTTGGACCGCCTTCTCTTACCGCTACCGTTATCTCGCGTATTATCTTGGTAAAGAGCTTGCCTCTTTGCGCATCTACCTTAGCCTTTTTGTGTTTTATCTGAGCCCAATGACTATGCCCTGCCATGGTAAAAAATTATAGTCAAAAAAGTTGACCAACGCCAGTTTCAAGAGCTCCACCGGGTTTTAGCCAATCCCATCACAATTTGAAAAACTCCCTTATCCTTTTCTCTATCTTCTCCGCACTGAAGCCGAAGTATTCCATAAGAATATCACCGGTTCCAGATTTTCCAAAGGTCTCAAGGCTTATCACAAGACCATCGAGACCCACATACTTGTGCCAGCACATACCCCTACCCGCTTCCACCGCTACCCTTTTTCTAACCTCCTTTGGAAGTAAGGCTTGCTTGTAGCTTTCTTCTTGTTTTTCAAAAACTTCAAAACTTGCCATGTTTATAACCCTAACCTTAACACCTTCTGAGGACAGCTTTTCTCCCACTTTGAGAGCGGGATGAACCTCAGAGCCACTGGCAAGGATGATAAGTTCAGGAAGACCCTCGCAGTCAAGAAGCGCATAAGCCCCCTTCCTTATGCCATCCGCAGGGGTATACTTGGAACGGTCTATAAGTGGGAGCTTTTGTCTGGTAAGTATGAGGGCGGTTGGACCTTCCTTCCTCTCTATTGCCATACTCCACGCAACAGAGGTCTCGTTAGCGTCCGCCGGTCTTATTACGCATAGGTTAGGTATAAGCCTTAAAGAGCTTAGCTGTTCCACTGGTTGGTGCGTAGGTCCGTCCTCGCCCAAACCTATAGAGTCGTGCGTAAACACATAAACTACCTGAAGCCCTGCCATGGAAGCTATTCTTATGGTAGGTCTCATGTAGTCTGAAAAGACCAAGAAAGTTCCGCCGTAGGGGAGTACGCCTCCGTGGTATGCCATGCCGTTTAAAATAGCGCCCATGCCGTGTTCTCTAACGCCAAAGTGCAGGTTTCTACCCAAAGTGTTCTGGTATCCAAAGTCTCCCATGTTATGTAGGTAAGTGCTATTAGACTCCGAAAGGTCTGCGGACCCCCCAAAGAGAGTAGGCATTTGTTTTGCCATGCTGTTAAGCACCTTACCGCTTGCCTGACGCGTAGCCATAGGCTCATCAAAGGTAGGCAAGTGTTTTTTATACTCCTCTCCCCATTCTCTTTTGAACGCATTTAACAAGAGCTCTGCCAAGTCCGGATACTTTTCAGAGTATGCCCGAAAGAGCTCTTCCCACTCCCTCTGCAAAGCCATACCCTTTTCTATTTTCTCCTCTCTGTAGGAGTAGACCTCCTGGGGCACATAAAACTCCTCTTCGGGCCAGTTAAAGTTTCTCTTGGTCTTAATCACCGCCTCCTTACCCAAGGGCGCACCGTGAACGCTGGCATCGTCTTGCTTTGGAGAACCGTAGCCTATGTGAGTTTTCACGGAGATAAAGGAAGGCTTCTCTTTTTGCTCCATAGCCCTCTTTATAGCCCTTTCTATCTCCTCAAGGTTGTAGCCATCTTCCACATGCTGAACAAACCAGCCAAAGGCTTCAAACCTCTTACAAACATCCTCAGACCAAGCAAGGGAAGTGGGACCATCTATGGAAACACCGTTGTTGTCCCATATGACTACGAGCTTGTTGAGCCTCCAGTGACCTGCCAGCTCCCCCACCTCACAAGAAATACCTTCCATCAGGTCTCCGTCGCTAACCAGTGCAAAGGTGTAGTGGTCTATGACGGGGAAACCCTCCCTGTTGAAAAGGGAAGATAGGTATCTCTCCGCTAATGCCATACCTACCGCATTGCCTATGCCTTGACCAAGAGGACCTGTAGTAGCCTCCACGCCGGGCGTCACAAAGTTCTCCGGATGTCCCGGCATCCTGCTACCCAACTGTCTGAACTTTTTAAGCTCTTCCAACTCTATAGGGTAGCCCATCACAAACAGAAGGGAGTAGAGCATGGCACTGGCATGACCGGCGGAGAGAACAAACCTATCCCTGTTTATCCACTTTGGGTTTCGCGGGTTAAACTTAAGGAAGCGGTCAAAAACCAAGTATGCAATGTGGCTCGCCCCCAGAGGCATGCCAGGATGTCCAGACTTTGCCCTTTCCACTTGGTCCACGCTTAGAAACCTTATGGTATTTATCACCAGTTCATCTCTACTCATGGCTTTGACCTCCCGTCTATAAGTTTAGCATACACCAACTCACACCAAACATATACTACCACAGAGTAGCCAGCCTTTGCTTACAACAACGGCGTTAGAAAACATGAAAAGCTTTAACCTCAAGCTTTTTAGCCCGCGTATAGTTTCTCCTTTTTGTATTCAAGCACAGCTCCCTTTACCACTTCGTAGGGAACTTCCAAACCCGTCCAAAGCCTAAAGCTCTCCATCCCCTGATACAGGAGCATATCCAGACCATCTTGAAAAAGACAACCCTTTTTCTTGGCAAACTTAAGAAGCTCCGTCTCCTTGTAGATAATATCCATCACCTTTTGCTCCGGCTTTAAAAGGTTGTAATCAAAAAGAGGTGGGTCCTCTTCTTTCAAACCCGCTGAAGTGGTGTTAACTACGAACTCTACCACGTCTATCACATCTTCTGGCTTTCTAACCGCCGTGCATCCAAATTCTTCGCAGAGTTTTACAGCCTTCTCCTCAGTTCTGTTCCACAGGTAAACCTCCGCACCTTCAGACTTTAAGGCATAAAGCACCGCTCTTGAAGAACCGCCAGCACCCAACAGAAGCACCTTCACCTTTCTAAGCTCTTGCAAGAATTTTTTCAAAGCCTTAAGAAAACCTATCCAGTCAGTGTTGTAGGCATACACACCTTCAGGGGTAAACTTAAGGGTGTTTGCGGAGCCTATGGTCTTCGCATGCGCATCTGGAATGTCCGCAAGGGTGAGAGCCCTCTCTTTGTGAGGTAGTGTTACGTTCACACCCCTTACCCCCAAAGCCTTTAAACCCTCAAAAGCCTTTTCAAGGTCTTCTGGTTTTACCTCAAAAGGCACGTAGACTGCGTTAATGGAAAAGTGTTTCAGAGCTCTGTTTTGAAATACTGGCGACAGGGAATGTTTAACAGGGTAGCCTATTACCCCGTATACCTCCGTTTTACCGTCAAAGGTCATCCAATTTGTAGTTTAGGTTGGAGAATCTCCACTTTTTTAACCCAATTTAGGTTGCCTTTGATAGCCATGTCCACTACGTTTTTCACGCTCACGTCCGCCACAGGGCAGTCAGTGCATCCACCTTCGAACTGTAGATAAACCTCACCTTCCTTTATGTCCACCACCTTAAGGTCTCCGTGATGCTCTTTCAGAGCGGGTCTTATCTTCTCCAGTATCTGTTCAACTTCTTTAAACTCTTTCTCTTCCATAATCATTCCTCCGTGTTTTTGTATAAATCTTGGATTTCTTGCCATAGATTTCCCTGAGCTTCGTCATCCAAATCCATCAGTCTACAAAAGCCTTTAAGAGTAAGCTTGTCTAACAATATATCTTCTATGTCCTCTTCCTCAATGGTTCTGTATCCGTATCTCATGAGTATATCCTTGACTTCTGGCATGCGTTCCATAAGCTCAGAAAGCTTTGTGTCTAAGGTAATCCTATCTTTCATGTTTCCTTTACCTTCCTCACAAAAAGGTGATACTCGCCGTCCTCTTCGTATAGCCCAAGAAACTCTTGCCCAGTGGCTTTGCACCAAGCGGGTATATCCTCCACCACGCCGGGGTCATCCGCCACCAGCTCCAGCACCTGACCTATAGCCATAGTCTTTATGACCTTTGCGGTCTCCGCTATAGGCACGGGGCAGAAAGTGCCTACCACATCGTGCACCACATCAGGTTTAAGGTTTTCAAGTTCCATAGTTTGCTCCTTGTCTGTTATATATTTTAAAGGCTTCCACGAGCTCTTCGTTGAGTGGCTCTCCTAAGAGGGTTACTTCCCTGCCCTCCACGCATACCACTACCTCACAAGGTTGGTTCTTTGAATACCTAGCCACCAGACCGGTTAGAATGTTCAGGTCTTCAACCTTACCTTTTATTATGGCAAAAGTGCCTTTGTGGTCCTTTCTGTAGGCATAATCGTACCTGTTTTTAAAGGTCTGTAAAAACTTTACCTCGCCCTCGTTCCTTGCCAGTATAACCTTTGCACCGCAAGGTAGTCTAAAGTGCCTCCCAACTGTAAAGAGAATAAGGTCATCCCTGGTTATTAAGCCCTCTTGCTGAAAGGCTTCTTTGAATCTGTAAGCATAGTTTTCGTCTGTCAGGTAGCAACAGCCACCCGCCGGCTGTTCGTAGTCAATGCCATACTTCTCAGCCATGGCTATTTGTTTTCTCCTGCCTCTGCCGTGTATGTCCAGCAACCTTTCTCTATCTACCCATCCTAGCTTCTCTGGTATGGTTTCTGGAAGCAGTTTTGCGGATAGGGGTCTGAGAACATATCCTTGTAGATTCGCCTGTTTTTCTATAAACATCAGTCTGTCAAAGGTCTGGCTCATGGGTCTTTGACCCAACACCTCACCAGTTATAACAAAGTGGTATCCTTCCCTCTCCATTATCTCCTTTGCCTTTTTAAGCATAAGTATTCTACAATCTACACAAGGATTGACGTTTTTGCCGTATCCGTGCTTTGGGTTCAGGATTACACCGAGGTATTCCTCGGATATATCCACTACATCAATGGGAACTTGAAGTAGGGCCGCTGCCCTAATAGCGGGATTAACATACTGAGATCCGTCTTCTTTCTTCAGTCCAAGGCGTCTTTTGTGTTCTGTGATGCAGAAACCGGTGTAGAAGTGAATTGCCTTCACTTCGACGCCCTGGTCCTGAAGAAGGCGGACCGATAGAGAACTGTCAAGCCCTCCAGAGAAGAGAGCAACAGCCCTTGCTTTCATATTGAGAGAAACTCAAACTCCCTGCTCTCTTCCTCTTCCTCCTCATAGCAGTCGGGTATGCGAGAAGCCTCTTCTACCCTTCCCTGCTTGAGAAGGTAGTCCTTTATGGCAACGTGCAGGGTTTCAAGTCCCAAGTTGGTGCAGTGTATCTTCTGAGGTGGCAGACCACCCAGTTCATCAAAAATGTTCTTGTAGGTCATGTTAAGAGCGTAGTCTATTGTTTTGCCCTTTATCATCTCCGTAAGTTGAGATGATACCGCTATGGCGGACCCACAGCCAAAAGTCTTAAACCTCACATCTTCTATTATATCGTTTTCTGGGTTCACCTTAAGCGTAAAGAGCATAGCGTCTCCACAGGCGGGATTACCACACTGACCTATTGCGTTGGCATCTTCCAAAACACCCACATTGCGCGGGTTTAAAAAGTGGTCAAGCACCTTCTCACTATATTCAAACATCTTAACACCTCCTTAAAATTAGTTAGTTATAATATGAAACTTTGCAACTCAAATGCTATGACGTGTATCAAGCTACTATGTTCACATCTCATTATCTAATAAATCTCTCGTCTCTGATTCAGACTCAAATCTTGAAGTGGTTGAGTTTCAAGCATCAGAAGGTATTCTTAATACCGGTTGAACTCAAGTTTTAGAAGGCGTTCTGGGGGAGACGCCTTTCTTGTAAATAAAGAGGCAGACTTTACCGTTGTCTTTGTCTTCTCTCACAACACAGATGTGGCTAACCTCTTCGGTTATGCCTTCGCAGAGTTCACCCTTTTCACGATTAAGGTAATAAACTCTATCTTGTTTGTGATTATGCGGTTCAAACTCTTCAAAGGATAGAACTCTCAACTCCATCTGCGCGCGTGAGTAGCCATAGAGAAGACCCGCTATAAATGAGAGAGCTTTGTCTCCTTTAAGGTTAAGCCTGTGCATTGTTATAGCTTTCTCTTCCTTCTTAGGTAAGCGGGTATCTCTTCCAGTTCAGGCTGAACGGGTTCTATGGTAGTTTCTGGCACTGCCTTTTTAGGAGGCTCCTTTACTTCTGGTTTTTTTACCACCTTAAAATGACTTATGCTCTGAGCGTTTTCAAAGTCTGTGGCAACCACCGCAACTCTCATAAAGTTTTCCTTACCACTTTCCAACATTGCACCAAAGATAATAAGAGCGTCTTCGTGGGCTGTTTCTCTTATCCTTCCTATAGTCTCTTCAACCTCTTTAAATGGCACATCCTCACTTACCCAGAGGGTAACCAACATCCTTCTTGCACCTTGTATGCTATTACCCTCAAGAAGCGGGCTCGTTATAGCCTGCTCTATGGCATAATCCCTTCTTCCATCACCTCTGCCCTCTCCCATGCCTATAAGGGCAAGTCCACCCTTTTCCATAACAGTCTTTACGTCCGCAAAGTCCACGTTTATAAGTGCGGGAGTTACCACTATACTGGTTATACCAATAACAGCTTTGGCAAGCACATCATCCACCATCTTAAAAGCATCTCTGATGCTAAAATTCTTGTCCGCAAGTTCTACCAGCTTCTGATTGTTAACCACTATGTATGTATCTACCACGTCTTTAAGCCTCTCAAGCCCCTCGTTGGCAACATGCATTCTTTTAGGACCCTCAAAGTGGAAAGGTTTTGTAATCACAGCCACGGTCAATATGTTCATTTCCTTAGCTATCTCTGCTATTATAGGTGCGGCGCCAGTTCCAGTGCCACCACCAAGACCACTGGCTATAAAGAGCATGTCCGTGTTTCTGAGCACCTCCCTTATTTTGTCCGCATCCTCCAGCGCTGCTTGCTCTCCAACCTCTGGTTTTGCACCAGCTCCCAAACCTTTCGTTACCTTTTCTCCTATCTGTATCTTGTTGGGAACTGAAAGCGAAGCAAGGTGCTGAACATCTGTATTTACTACAAAGAGTTCCACGCCTTCAATTCCTTCCGTATACATACGATTAACTGCGTTTGAGCCTCCACCCCCCACACCAAAAACCTTTATTCTGGTAGGGTTTATCACGTTCATCTTTTTCCTCCTTGCTTACATTATATCTTTAAAGAAATACTTCAACTTAGCCAATATAATGGAAAGACTGGAAGTGTTCTCCGCTCTCTTGTCTGTAGATTTCTGAACTACGCTCTTCTTGCCAATATTCAGGTTCTTGTAGGCAAGTTTTATAAGTCCCACCGCAGTAGCGTAAGCTGGGTCTTGCACCTTTTCTTTAAGACCTATTATGCCGATGGGATAACCTATCCTTAC
The DNA here is from genome assembly GCA_025057245.1 of Aquificaceae bacterium. Taxonomy (GTDB): domain Bacteria; phylum Aquificota; class Aquificia; order Aquificales; family Aquificaceae; genus Pampinifervens. The sequence goes on from JANWYC010000028.1 coordinate 7,872, forward strand.
TGGTAGGTCAAAGTATCTTTCCATAAACTCCCTCATCCCCGCAAGTTTTGAAGAGCCTCCAGTTATGACTATGCCCGCATGTAGCGTGTTTAGGTCAATGCTTTGCTGACTGAGTATATCTGCTAATCTTTCCATGATTTCCTCAATCCTTATCTGTATGACCTCCGCCAGCTGTTTTCTACTTACGGTTACTTCTCTCTCTTCACCTCTGGGCTTTATTTTAATCCTTTCCGCTTCGCTGACAACATCCGCCAGGGCATGACCGCTCTCTATTTTTATCCTCTCCGCTTGCTCGCTGTTTATCTTCATAAAATGCGCTATGTCCTTGGTTATATTCATCCCACCCATAGGCACGCAGCCTGTAAAGAGAATAGAACCCTCAGAATAGACCACAAAATCTGTAAGCCCAGCACCCATATCAACCATAAGCACGCCCTCTTCTTTCTCTTCCTGAGTAAGCACAGCCTCCGCAGAAGCTAACGGCGAGAGAAACTTGCCAATTATCTCCATGCCTGCGTTTATGACTACCTTTTCTGTGTTTTTTAGAAGGCTTGTGCCAACTTTTACCACGTGCACCTCTGCGGATATCTTTGAACCAAGAAGCCCTATAGGGTCAATAACGCCCTCTTGCTCGTCCAGTATAAACTTTCTTGGTATGGCACTCAGTATTTCGTAGCCCTCTTCCCTTGAACGCATCACCGCCCTATCTACTAACCTTTCCACATGGCTGTAATCTATCTCCACTGGCTGGGAGGATATGCTTATGGCGTCCTTTTCATTCTGGCTTTTTAAAGTTGTTCCAGAAATACCCAGAACCACCGTGGCTAACTTTACGCCGGCCATTTCCTGAGCTTCTTTTATTGCACTTACCACAGAGTTAACCGCTAAGTCCAAACGGGTAACGTAGCCCCTATCTATACCTTTGGAAGGAGCTTCACCCAAACCTATAACGTGCAATTCACCATAGTTGTCTATCTCACCCACCAATGCTATTACTTTACTTGTTCCTATATCAAGAGCCGTTACCAACTTCATCTTTCCTCTCCACCTCTTATGATTACCACACCCTCTGTATTTATTTCCATTTCTTTAATGTTCAGGTTGATATTATAACCCATGCGTATTATAGCTACATTTTCCACCAAATTTCTATTTAGCAAGAAGAGGGGAGGCAAGGTTATCTTCACGCCGTCTTCGGTATAAGCTATTGTAGCAAGGTTTGTTATGTAAACCTCCTTCAAATCATCTCCGATTATATCTACCAGATTTTTTAAGTTTTCAAAATTTTTATTTATAAGTTCAATTTCGTGGGTGTATACTATCAAATTTGTGTGTGGTATGTATGGTGAGTAAAATCGTGTCCCAGATTTATCAAAAAAAACAACTTCGTCATCCTTTATTGCAGTGAATATTGGCTTCCTCTCTTCAATCTTTAATTT
>JANWYC010000029.1 GCA_025057245.1 Aquificaceae bacterium
GGCTTTTCTTTGATAATGCCTTTTTGGTATGCTACCAGGGCAGAGGCTACCGCACCTGTTCCGCAGGCTAAAGTTTCACCCTCAACGCCACGCTCGTAGGTTCTTATTCTTATACCTTTCTGAGAGACTGGCTCTATGAAGTTCACATTAGTGCCTTTTGGCTCAAACTCCTTGTTAAACCTTATAGCTCTACCCAGAGTTTTCACATCAACACCGTCAAGGTTTTCCACTACGGACACAAAGTGAGGAACGCCCGTGTTTATAAAACTTCCTTCCAAGGCTTGACCGTTCAAGTTTAAACGAACTTCTCTGTAGCTGTGGGGTTTAGTAAGCTGAACCTTTACCCTACGACCGCCTTCTAAGACCCAAGCTCTTATTACGCCCGCTAAAGTTTCAAAGCGAATCTCTTCATCTGACGTAATATTCTCGTAAGCAAATCTTACCGCACAGCGAGAACCGTTCCCACACATCTCCGCTATAGAACCGTCTGAGTTAAAAAACCGCCATCTAAAGTGATTGTTCCTATCCTGAGGCTCTTCTATAAGTATAAGACCATCCGCACCCACACCCACGTGAGGCTTGCAGACAGAGACTACAAAGTCCTTCAAGTCTATTCTAAGCCTGCTTATGAAATCTTCCACCCTATGGTCTCTGTTGTCTATAACTACAAAATCGTTTCCCGAACCTTGCAACTTTGTAAATTCCATGCTATAATATTATAACCAATCCCAGCAACCCCCATGGCTCACCTCCTCCCTCACCTCCCCCTCGGGGGGGTGAAGAAAAACAAACCCAAAGAAAACTCGTTATAAAATACAAACCTATGATGGTAGCAAAAGGAATAAGGAAAAGATACAAAAACAGAGAGATATTAAAGGGCATAGACTTACATCTGAAGAGGGGAGAAGCATTGGGACTTCTTGGTCCTAACGGCGCAGGGAAAACCACGCTTTTTAACTGCCTTGTAGGGTTCGTGCCTGTAGATGGCGGAGCTATAGAGCTGGATGGTGAGGATATAACCCATCTACCAGCTCATAAAAGGGCGAGGAAAGGCATAACCTTCTTACCTCAGGAACATACGCTCTTTGAAGACCTTACCGTGTTGGAAAACCTGCTGGTCTTTCTTGAGTTTTTTGAAGAAGGTCATGAGTCCCAGTTGGCAAGAGCGGAGGAACTACTGGGAGATTTTGGACTACTTGAGCTAAGGGACCAGAAGGCTGGCAGACTGTCTGGAGGACAAAAGAGAAGGTTGGAAGTGGCAAGAGCTCTAATCCCAAAACCTAAATACATCTTCTTTGACGAGCCTTTTACCGGCATAGACCCTATAATGATATCTGACATAAGGGCTATAGTGTTAGGTTTAAAGCTACAAAACATAGGCATTCTCATCACGGACCATAATGTGAGAGAAACTATAAAGATGGTGGACAGGGTGTGTATAATAAGCGACGGAAGCATACTGGCTGAAGGAAGCCCCCAAGAGGTAAGCCTAAGAGAGGATGTTAGGGAGGTATACCTGGGGAAGGATTTTAGCCTATGAACTGTTGTTTTTATGAGATGTTTTAATTTTCTCCAAAGTGGGAAAAACAAGACTTATAAAACAAAAAAGCTACTCCTCAAAGAGGTGCAGATGTGTTCACAGTAACCAGCACTTGCAAGCTATAACCTTACCAGCTATAACCGCTGAGAATTCCTACAATCAGTGCACTTCTGTCATAAAAGTCAATGTTTGCATCAGTTATCCTGTATCCTGCCACACCTCTAATATATGCCCGTGGATGGAAGGTTTTTGTTCTCGTAAGGCTAAAGAGCAAAGAGTAGTGGTTTTCTCTCCTTTTTTCTCTAAGTATGGGGTCAGACTTAAAGTAGCGGTCTTGTCCAAAGGACAGGTTCAAGTCGTATAGGAAAAGACCGTTTCTGTAAAGCCCAGATATTCCAGCGGTATAACCTGCGTATGAGTTCGCCCTACCCCTTGCTTGAGAGTAGTCAAGGTTTAAAGAAGGAGTAACGCGGACCTCCTTTGACACTGGATAGGAGATGGAATACCTCACGGATGTAAGAAACCTATCGCGACGCAAGGCGGATACTCTCTTTCCCAAATCGTCCTCTTCCACATCAGAGTAGAGAGCTCTTATGCGGAGGGATGTAATGCCCTGCGTTAGTCTCATGCCTGCTTCGTAGTCTCGCTGGTATGTCTCTTCTCTTTCTGCACCTGTTAAGTATGGGTCTTTCCACACCCTTCTAAAAGGGTTCACTCCAACAAAAAACTCGGTTTTCTGAGCTATGAAGTCCCTTCTTTCAACGCCTACCTGTATGGAAGGTGCTTGCTCCTCCGTTGCGGACTTTATAAAGTAAGTGCTTTTTTCTCTTCTCAGTCTTAGTTGAAGGTCTATTAAAGGAAAAGCCTCTAAAAAACTATCCTGAGGTTCACCCAAGCTGTTGATGTAGTCGCTTCCTTGCGTAGAGAGGTTATTCTTACCTTGTATAAACCCAATGCCAAGACCCAAGCGGTTCTCCTCTCCATAAACCAGAAAGGGTAAGAACAGTAATAAAACTGCTCTCTTCATACTTTTCATTTTAGCCATTCTCCGCCTCTGCCTGTTTTAGTTTTCTTACGCCTTGAGATACTACCAGAACCGTATCCTTAAACAGAAGGTAGAACACTGGCAGGCTTCCTAAAAGAGCCCACATGCCCGCAAGAAAGAGCGTCAGGCTAAAGGCATCGGATAGGGCGTAAAGGGTCTGAAGTTGGTATAGCATGGCTTTTGCCCTCTCCTCCGCTTGATAGGTGTATGATGATAGCCACTCTACAGCCTTTTGAAGCTCCAGCTCAAGCCAGTAAGGGTTCTGTATCTCCGTGCTTCTTTGCATGTTCTCCGCCATTGACCTCTGTAAGTCGTTGGTTGCAAGAGCGGTGCCGAAAGAGCCACCCACAAACCTTATGTAGTGCATCAGACTTACGCCAAGAGTAGTCTTATCACCCAGTTTTTTCAAGGCTAACTGGGTTATGGGTGCAAAGAAAAACCCCATCCCCGCACCCATGGCTACGAGGTAAAGCACGGCTGTGTCTTTGGAAGTAAAGTAGTTTAACTTCGGTAGTAAAAAGAAGTTTACACCGAGATACAGAAAGGTGGCTATGTAAAGGGCGAGCTTTGGAGACTTTTTGTCAGAGATTATGCCTGCCACGGGTGAGAGGACTCCAATGGTTAAAGCCATGGGAAGTATGGCAAGACCTGCCTGAAGAGTGGTATAGCCCTTGAGCTTTTCAAAGTAAAGTGGTATAAGGTAGAAAACCTGATACATGGAAAAACCCAACACAAAACAGTAAACCCAGAAGGCAATTAGGAACTCCCTTATCTTCAGCACTGATGGGTCAATTAGCTTATCCTTTGACAAAATCTCAGATAGCAAGAAAAGGAGGAAGGAAAAGAGGGAAAGCAAACTCAGGTAGAGTATGTAGTCGCTGGCAAACCAACCCTCCTTCTGACCTCTGGAGAGAACTATGAGCAGGCTAACCGTTGAAACGGAGATAAAAAGGTAAGAGAGGAAGTTTAACCTCATGGAGTGAGCGGGTTTGTATTCCTTTAAAAAGAAAAAGGCAAGGGTAAAGTTAAGAATCCCTATAGGTAAATTTATGTAAAAAATCCATCGCCAGTCTATGTGCTCCGTTATCCATCCGCCGAGAGTAGGACCCAAGGCGGGTGCAAAACTTACGCCAAGCCCGTATATACCCATGGCAAGACCTCTTTTCTCGGGTGCATACGCGGAGAAGAGCATAGCCTCTGCGCTTACCACGATAAGAGATTCACCAAAGCCCTGCACCGCTCTTGCGGTTATCATCCACTCAAGGGAATGAGCCTGACCACAGAAGAAAGATGCGGTGGTAAACAGGAAAAGACCTGCAAGAAAAACCTTTTTTAGACCCAGCTTGCTTTCGAGCCACTCCACCAAAAGTATGGCAGTAGCCGCAGAGGTCATGTAAGAGGTTATAACCCACTGAACGCCGTACAGGTCTGTGCTTAGAGGTGCCATCATCTTGGGCACAACGATATCCACTATGGTAGTGTCCAATATTGCCATAAATACGCCTATCATAAGGGCAAGGGTAAGAACCGCACGCTCCGTCTCAGAAAGGGTTCTATAGAAAGGTGTCTCCGCCTTCATTCTCTCTTTATCTCCACCCTTCCACCCATACCTACCCTTAAAAGACCCATCTCACCCTTCTTTAGCCTTATCTTCACCGGTATTCTTTGAACCACCTTGGTAAACTCGCCAGCGGACACATCCCTTGGGACGAGGGCAAAAGTGGCTGCGGAGGCAGGGCTTATCTCTTCCACTTCACCCTCAAAAACCTTGTCAGGGTATGCATCAAGGGTCAGGTACGCCTTTGAACCCACCTTTACGCCCCTGAGCTTCGTCTCCTCCAAAAGAGCCTCTGCGTAGAAAGAACCTTCCTCAATAAGGCTAAAAACGGGCTGACCAGCTCTTACGGTATCCCCAGCGCTGACGAGCCTTTTAGCAACCACCCCGCGCACGGGAGAGAGGAGCTCCGTTCTTTTCAGGTCAAGCTCCGTTTTTTTGAGCTGAGCTTCAACAACTTTTATCTCCTCCTCCACAGACCTAAGCCTTTCTCTAAGCTCTCTCAGGCTAAGCCTTTCCACCTCAGAAGACCTTAGCTCCTTCTGAGCCTTTGAGTAGTTGCTTCTTACTTCCTTCAGACTGTCCTCCAGAGCTCTTTTCCTCAAAAGCAGAGTTTGGTAATGTGTGTCCACCTGCTCAAATCTCTGTCTGGATATGAGACCCTCCTTTAACAGGTTTTCCAGCCTATCCCTATCCCTCTTGGTCTGCTCTATTTGGAGCTCCAGTTCCTTAACTTGCTTCGTAAGGGCTTCCTCCCTTGCGGATATTTCTCTAAGCGTATCCTCAGACATACCCACCCTCAGGCTTAACTGCTTTTCCAATCTTTCCACCTGCACTTTAAGGGCATCTCTCTGAGCTATTAAAGATTCCAGCCTGCTCTTTTGAGCCTCAAGGTTTAGCCTGTAGTCTTCTGGCTCAATTCTCGCAAGAACCTCGCCTTTTTCCACTTTGTCTCCCATGTCTTTGTAAACCTCCACCACCCTACCGCTTACTTCAAAGGAAAGGTTCACCATACGGTCAGACCTAATAAAGACCGCATCCGTTATGGCATATTCAATCCTGTGCTTTATCCACCTGTAGGAGAGAAAACCAAAAAGAATAAGCAAGAAAACTATAAGCCCAGCACCCAGCTTTTTCATAGCTCGCCCACCTCTCGCAAAAGTTCAAAGTAAGCTCTCAGAAGCTCGTAGTAGGCTATGACCCTTGCCTTTCTTGCCTGCGTTAGGCTCGCCTCCGCCTGAAGCAAGTCCGCACCGCTTATGATTTGGTTTCTGTATTGTTCCAAGGAAAGCCTGTAAAATTCCTCCGCAAACTTTAGGCTCTCCTCCGCAACCTTTAGGTTGTCCTCCGCAACCCTAAGACCTTCGTAAGCTGACCTTATACGGAGAGCTATGCCATCCTTTAAGTCTTTTAGCTCCTTCTTAAGCCCCTTTTCCTCTTCTTCCAAGGCTAAGGCTGTATAGTAGGGCTTGAAAGACTGAAAGCTCAAGCTCAAGCCTGCACCCACTGTGAAAAATCCTTTCGGAGAAAAGGCTGGGTTCTGGTCTGAGTAGTTGTAAACTGCCTCAAGGAAGAGCTTTGGGTAAAACTGGCTCAGTTCAGAGCGTCTCTGAAGTTGGTTTATCCTCAATCTCTCGCTGAGCATCTTAATAACAGACCTCTTCTCCTCGGACAGCTTTATCCACTGGGAGAGCTCCGTGCTTTTTATCTCAACTTTGGGTGGCTCAATACTCTTTAGCCTTTCTTCCTCCACCCTCGTTAGTCTTGACAGGTTTGCCAAAGCTACCAAATACTCGCCTTCGGTCTTTCTTAAGTCTCTTTCCACCTCCGCAAGCCTCACCCTTGCCTGAAGCACGTCCGTTATAGCTATGAGTCCCTCTCTGTAAAAGGCTTCCCTCTGCCTTAAGTCCATAGCCACCGCCTCTTTCTGCTTTTTTACCACTTCGAGGAGTTCCTTAACGGAGAGCACGGAGAGAAAGGCTTTGACCACATCAAGCTTTACATCAAGCAAAGTCTCCGTCAGCTCTTCCTCGGTGAGTTTTAGCGTGCTTTTTGATATCTCCACCGCAGAGCTCCTAAGACCTCCGTCGTAAAGCACCTGCCTTATACCCGCTTGAAAGCTCTGGTAGCTCCTCTTTGAACTGCTTATTTGCATGGCAGGAAGCCCACCCATAGGCGGTATGTTAAAAGACTGCCTTTCAGACTGGAAGGAAAACTTGTAGCCAGAAAACACCTCAGGGTAGTAAAGTTGACCGCTTGCTTTGAGTTTAAGCCTTGCGGACTGCACCGCATGCTTCTTCGAAGCCACCCTTTGATTGTTTTCCTCCGCAAGCCTCAAGAGCTCCTCAAGGTTCAAGGAGAAGCAGTGAGACACTACAAAAAACAGAAGCACTAAGAGCCACATTTTATACCTCTGAAGATTAGGTTTAGCCCCTCTTCAGCCTCCCTTAGTACCCCATCCAAGCTGTTACCTTCCATTAGCAACTTCTCTATGTATACGAGTCTTATGTAGCCCACTATAAGATTAACCAATACCTCAGGGCTTCCGCAGGTAAACTCTCCCTGTTCATACCCCCTTTTTACCATCTGGTATAACAACCGCTTTATATCCTCCATGTTTTTGTAATGGAGCTCTCTAAAGCTTTCCTTACTGCACATAAGCTCAAAGAAAAACACATAGACTATGTGCCTATCTTCGTAGCACTCTACCAAGAAGTCTCTTATATGACCTTTTATAGCCTCTTCAGACGAGACGTTCTTGTTAAGCCATTGCCTCATTATCTCCTTCGTCCTCTCTGCCATACGGTTTACCAACTCTTCCATAAGCTGGTCTTTGCTCCTAAAGTAGAAGTAGAAAGCCCCCTTTGAAAGCCCGGCGTGTTTTACTATCTCCTCCACCGATGTGTTGCTGTAACCCTTTTTAGAGAAGAGCTCCTTAGCGGATTGAACTATCCTTTCCCTTGCGTTCATTTAACTAACCTCTCTAACCTTGCTATTGCACTGCTATGCCTGAAAAGGAGTAAGTAGTAATTCTGAAGTAGGCTGTTGTAGTTGTTGACCGCATCCAAGACTTCAAGCTGTGTAGCCACTCCGTAGCGATATCTTTCTTTTGAAAGGTTCAGGCTCTCTCTGGAAGCTTCAAGTGAAGCCTCAAGGGCGGATATTTGAGCGCGTAAGGATTTTATGTCCTCAAGTAGCTTATGAAACTCAGCCCTTACTCTGTATTCCACATCCCTAAGGTTCTCCGCCTGTTTAAGCATGTCTATGTTTATCTGAGAAATGGTAGCTTCTCTGGCAAAGCCGTCAAAAATCTTGTAGGTTAGCCTTGCACCAAAGGTGTATCCGTCCACCATCTCCTGCTGACCACCTATCCTCTGCGTGCTACCCTGGTAGTTGACAAAAAAGTTCAGCACGGGATAATACTGAGCCTTCTGAACCTCCAACTGCTTACGCAACAGCTCCAAGTTTTTCTTTGCCACCTTTAGAGTGGAGTTGTTCTTAAGGAGTGTTTCTATGTCAACGGTCTGGAAGTCCAACATTCCAAGGCTTCCCTCAGGCTGTATCTGATGCTCTATCTTTAGAAAAACCCTAAAGTCCTCTAAGCTCTTTGCGTAGTCCGCCCTTGCGTTTTCCAACTGAGCTTTTGCGTTTTCCAGCTGAGCCTTTGACCTGAGAAACTCTACCTTAGGCACTGTTCCCGCTTTGAACCTACCCTCCGTTTGTCTAAAGTTCTCCTCCCAATACTTAAGGTTTTCTTCAAGGAGTTTTATCACTTCCCTTTTGTATAGCAGTGCGTAGAAAAGCTGTTTTGTCTGAAAGTGCACCTCTCTAAGAGTGTCCTCTTTTATAAGCTCCTGAAGTTCTCTCTGCTCTTTTGCCAGCTGTATGCTCTCAAACACAGACTTGTTAAAGATAGCCTGCTCCAGCTCAAGATTGTAGGCATGTCTGTTTCTGGGTGTAGAGCCTCTGGCAAGCTCATCGCTGAGACGGGTGTAGCTATAAGAAAGGCTTACCTGCGGAAGTATGCCAGCCCTCGCCCTTCTTATACCCTCTTCAGCCCTTTGAAGGTCAAGAGTGGAAATTTTCAAAGAGCTGTGGTTCTTTGTGGCTATCTCAATGGCTTGCTCAAGGGTAAGCCCCATAGCCCAAACAAAGCCAAGGAGCAAAAGCAGTAGTATTTTCATCTGACCTCAACCCTTGTTCCTTGCTGGAGTATGTACGCGTTTTCAAGAGCAATACCCTCACCCTCTTTTAGCTCACCCTTTATGTAAACCACGCCCTTACCTTGCTTTATCACCTCCACTCGCACGGGCTGTGCCACGCCATCCTGCACCCTCCATACCACCCTCCTGTTTCCCTGAAGAACCACCGCCTGCTCTGGCACAACAAAAGTCTTTTCCACGCCCTTTACCAAGCTAACCTCTCCATACATACCCGGCTTTAAAAGCCCCTTTGGGTTCTGCAATTTAGCCTTCACCGTTATGAGCCTGTTCTGGTCCGCCACGGGAGAGACGAAAAAGACCGTGCCTTCAAACTCCCCAAAAGGTTCCACATTAACGCGCACCTTTGAACCCTCCTTAGCGTAGGAGAGGTATTCCTGAGGTATCTGAAAAACAAGCCTTATAGGGTTAAGGGTCACCAGCCTAAAAGTTTGCGTTTGAGGCGTTACGTAGTCCCCTACATTCACGAACCTTTGAGCTATGTATCCTGAAAAGGGTGCGGTAAGAGTAGTTCTTTGAAGGTTTAGTTTTGCATTGCTTATCTGAGCCTGAAGGTTGTTTATAAGCTCCTCTTGAGCCCTTAGTTGTGCTTGGAGGTTTTCGTACTCTTCTCTTGCTATTAGCTCTCTTTCAAACAAAAACTTTCTCCTCTCGAAGACTGCCTTTGTATTCTCGTAGTTTGCCCTTGCCTGAGCCAGCTGAGCTTCCAACCCCCTCACTATGTTAGTATAGTCCGCCTTGTCTATCTTCAAAAGCGCCTGACCAGTCTTTACAGAACTTCCCTCCTCCACCGTGACGCTTACTACCCTCCCGTTGACTAAAGGTCTGAGGACTACATCCTTCTCACCTTCAAAGTAACCCTTTGTAGTGTATTC
>JANWYC010000002.1 GCA_025057245.1 Aquificaceae bacterium
TTTTACCAACCTCTCCGCAAATATGTCAAAGGCGGGTCTTACCCTGTAGCCTTCTGGGGTGGTAAACTCACCTATAAATGCTGGTTCAAGACCATCTGGCACTACCCTGTCCGCAGGCTTGAAGGACTGAGACTTTTTGTCATAGACCATGGGTTTTCCTTCTTCGTTTCTGTAAAACAGACCATCCTTTGAGGTGCCGGGTGCTTGAATTACCAACCAAGGTGCGTTTGTGTATTCTTTCAAAAAGTCCCAGTTTACAAGGTTGTATTTAAACAGCACGTGCATTATGCCCATAAAGAAGGCACCGTCCGTGCCCGGCTTTATAGGCACCCACTCGTCCGCCACCGCGCCGTAGCCCCAGCGCACTGGGTTCACCACCACAAACTTACCCCCCTTCCTTTTCATCTCCTGAATGCCCAGCTTGAAGGGGTTGGAAGAGTGGTCCTCCGCCACGCCTATGAGCATAAAATACTTGGTGTTTTCAAAGTCCGCCTCACCAAACTCCCAGAAGGAACCACCTATGGAATAAAGCCCTGACGCAGCTATGTTTACGGAGCAAAATCCTCCGTGCGCCGCCCAGTTTACCGTGCCAAGCTGACAGGAAAACCAGCTGTTTATCTGTTGCATCTGGTCTCTACCAGTGAAGAAGGCTATCTTATGAGGTCCTTTTTTCCTGGCTTCCTCCAGCCACTGGGTGGCAATCTGAAAAGCCTCTTCCCACTCTATTTCCTTAAACTGTCCAGAGCCTCTTGGTCCAACTCTCAAGAGGGGCTTTCTGAGCCTTGCGGGGCTATACTCTTTCATTATTCCAGAAGAACCTTTGGCACACAGGACACCCTTGTTGGTAGGATGGTCGTCGTTTCCCTTTATGTAAGTAACCTTGTTGTTCCTAACATATACTTCTATACCACATCTACAGGCACACATATAACAGGTGCTGTAAGCCTTACGGTCGTAAAAGCTACCACCTATCTCCATACCGAGACCTCCTGTATGTATAAAAATAAGAACAATAGCGGATAGGTTTTTTCAACTTCCTTATGCACCTATAAACAAACCTTATGACCTTTATAAACCCAGCTTATATACCCATATCCTGCGCCTGTTCCTCCGTTAGATGCCTGTCTTCCTTTGACTCCCTGCTTTGAGCCTCGCACCTGTCAAGGAGCTCTTTAAGCCTTATGGGAGCCTCCGTAAGAGGTAGGGAAGAGTCGTATATTTCACCCTTTACGCCACATTCTCTGAGAGCCTCGTAGAGCATTCTTAGCCCCTTCTCCGCCTCTGGTCCGTTCCTACGCACCACCCATACCCAATCAGGGTTTAGCTTTCCTTCCCTTTTCAGGTCTCTTATGGCGTTAGCCACACCTTCTCCAAGCGTTACGTCTATCCTCGTATTGTTGGCAGTTCCACCACAGACTAAAACACCCCTTATACCAGGCTTGGAGAGGATTATACGCGTTATCTTGTACATCTTCTCCGCAGGAGGGTTTCCACCTATGTCTGTAAAGTTGGCAGGTTTAAGACCCATGGCGTAAGTAGTCTCTATGGTTACCGTAGAACCCCCACCACCGAAGGTCATCATGGCTATGTCACCGTCCACCTCCACATAAGAGCCAGCCTTACCCCTGTGGTCGTCTCTGTCAATGAGAGAAGCTTCAATCTCTCTCTCCGTAGGTGGTCTTTTCATAGCACTTCTGACGCCGTATATCTTAGCGGGTGGCACGCTGGCATCGTCGTCTATAGTCACCACCGAATCAAGGGCAAGCACCTTCTGCTTACCACCCACATCGCATATGGCAAGAGGGTTTATCTCCAAAAGTCTTGCCTCCGCTTCCCAGAAAGCCCTCCACATGTTGGAAATGACCTCAGAGAGCTCTCTCAAGACCCCCATATACTCCGAAGGAAAGTTTAGTTCCAAAAGGTAGTTCCTCACCATGTGAGGGTAGAGTCCCTTAATTGGGTCTATGGTCCAGCTCTTTACCTTTTCTGGTGGAACTTCCTCTATGTCCATGCCACCTTCCAAGCTTAGGGTCAAGACTGGAGCTCTAACTTCTGTGGAGTAGGTTATGGATGCATACAGCTCTTTAAGTATGTTTGCCTTTTCTGAGACTATAAGACCTACGGGCATTTCTCCGTAGACTGGGTAGTTTAGAAGAGCTTGGAAGGCCTCTGTTGCGTCGTCAGGATTTTTACACAGCTTGACTGCGCCAGCCTTTCCCCTCTTGCCTACGAGCACCTGAGACTTTATGACGCACTCTCCCAGCTGTTGAATAAAGTTGACGATGTCGTCGCTCAAGTGGTCTCCAAACATGAACCTGGGCGTAGGAACTCCATATTTTCTGAAGAGCTTTTCATAGGCTTCATACTCGTAAAGGTTCATCCCTTACCTCCTACTTAAAAGGATATGACAAGAATTATAACACTGAGCCATGCTTTGGGCGAGAGATTACTTTTGCCTTTGAAACTCCGCAAGGATTGAGCTTACCCGTGCCTTTAAGCTAAATGGGAAACTCTTTGACCTCACGACGAATATGGAGGGGCTCAATTCTTAAATTGGGGATGCGGTAACTTTTTGCTTAATTAGTAGCAAGGCAGGTGTGTGTTTTTAGCTCTTTTCTATTAGCCTTGCTGAAAACCTACGAGGTTTAAAGCCTTCGTTAATCTGCTAAGCACCCTTTCTTTAGGAAGTATGTCGCAGAGTATGTCCACCCCAACGCCTTCTAATTCACCAGTTAGGGAAGCTCTTAGAGCGTGCCACACATCCTTCGCCTTCAAACCAAGCCTTTTCTGTATTTCTTTTGCTATAGCTTTTACGCGCTCACCGCTCAACTCCACATCCTGAGCCATCTGTAAAAATAGCCACAACACCCGAGCTGAGCTTTCGTTCTCCAACACCATCAAGGCTTCTTCCGAATATTCCAATTCCTCCGCAAAGAAGGGCTTAAGCCTTTCCACACCACACTTTAGAGTTTCAAAGGAGTCTCTTGTTTTTTCAAGAACTCTTCTCACGTATTCCTTCTCCGCTCTGTAGCCAGCTTCATTGAGAAAAGGTATAAATTCGTCCACAAGGCGGTCAAGACTGAGAACTTCTCTTATGTACAAGCCACTTAACCAAAGGAGTTTATCTCTGTTAAACACCGCAGGGGATGAATTCACATCCTCAAGTTTGAAAAGAGCTATTAGCTCTTCCTTACTGAATACTTCCCTTCCTTCCTCTGGTGGACTCCAGCCAAGAAGACACAAGTAGTTAAGAAGTGCCTCCGCAACTACGCCTTCCTCTCTGTAGTTTCTCACAGACACCGCACCGTGTCTCTTTGAAAGCTTGCTCCTGTCTTCTCCAAGTATTACGGGCAGGTGAGCAAACTTTGGAACGGGGAAGCCAAGAGCTTCGTAGATAAGTATTTGCTTTGGCGTGTTAGGTATGTGGTCTTCGCCCCTTATAACGTGGGTCACTCCCATTAGTGCGTCATCCACCACCACCACAAAGTTATAAGTGGGAGTTCCGTCACTCCTGACTATAACAAAGTCTCCAAAGTCATCCACGTTTATGGCTATATGACCTTTTATTATGTCTTCAAAGACAACCACTCTGCCGTCTGGCACTCGGAAGCGCACTGCGTAGGGCTTACCCTCCTTTTTGAGCCGTTCCATCTCTTCCTTTGTAAGAACCCTGCACTTACCCGAGTATCTGTAGGGAATTCCTTTCTCCTCCGCCCTTTTTCTTTCCTCTTCCAACTCCTCCACACTGCAAAAACAAGGATATGCATGTCCGCTCTCTATGAGTTTCTCCGCATAGTGCTTGTATACATCAAATCTGTCTGATTGTCTATAAAACTCATCCCATTCTATGCCAAGCCATGTCAGGTCTTCAAGAAGCATCCGTTCAAACTCCTTTGTAGACCTTTCCCTGTCTGTGTCTTCCACTCTTAGGATAAACTTACCTCCGTGATGCCTTGCAAAAAGGTAGCTAAAGATGGCAGTTCTTGCGTTTCCCAAGTGTAGGTATCCTGTAGGACTTGGTGCAAAACGAGACACAACCATTAGTGTATAAGTATAATAGAGTTTTAGCCAGTTTGTGCGGTTTTATGTAAGGCGGTATAGCGCAAGGCTATGCAAGTGCGGTATTCTCAAACAACTTCCTATACCTAATACTCAGACACTTCAGAACTTTAACCTATTTTTATGAGAATTTGTAAGGCTTTTATCATTTAGAGACAGAGAACTTATTAGACAGTCATACGCTAACACGCATGACTTACACTAACTTACAAATATTATGTGCTTCTTTATTGCGTAAAGCTAATGTTCTGTAGTGCCTGAATATAAGGGTTAATAGAGTTCTTACTTATAAGCCTTTTGCATAAAGTGGTTTTTTCTACTATAATTATAATACGCATGCCAACACTATTCAGAAAATCAAGGGAAATGCGCAACTACTCACGGTTACAGAAGTGTGAGAAGAGGCTTACTATAGGTCTTGTACCTACCATGGGTTACTTACACGACGGGCACAGAAGGCTTATAAGAGAGTCAAAGATGCAAAACGACTTAACCGTCGTTAGCATATACGTAAATCCCTTGCAGTTCGCTGAGGGAGAGGACTACGATAGATATCCAAGAGACCTGCAAAGGGACATGAGCATCTGTGAGGAAGAGGGCGTGGATGTTGTCTTTGCACCTACGGACGAGGACATGTATCCTGAAAAACCTCTTGTTAGCATAGAAATTAATGGTCTGACGGACGTATTAGAAGGCAAGTTCCGTCCGGGTCATTTTAGCGGTGTCTGCACCGTGGTGCTAAAGCTATTCAACATAATACAACCTGATAGGGCTTATTTTGGAGAGAAGGACTATCAACAGCTTAAGGTGGTAGAAAGGTTAGTCAAAGACTTGAGCCTGAACGTGGACATAGTTCCCGTGAAAACAGTGAGAGACTTGGATGGTCTGGCTCTGAGTTCCAGAAACTCTTACCTTTCGTCAGAGGAAAGAGAGTCCGCTCTATCTCTATACAGGTCTTTTTTACTTGCGGAGAGACTCATTAAAGAAGGTAAAAAAGATGCCAGTTTTATAAAGCAAGCCATAAAGGAGTTTTTGCTTAGCCACGATGGCGTGCGTAAGATTGATTATGTGGAGATTACCGATGAAAACCTTAGACCTTTGGAAACTGTGGAAGAGTCAAGTAGAATACTCCTTGCGGTGTGGGTTGGCAACACAAGACTTATAGATAATTGGAGGATAGGCTGTGAACAAGTTTGAAGGTTTTCTAAAGGCGGAAGGATTCAGCTTTGGTATAGTTGCCAGCAGGTTTAACAATCTTTTGGTTGATAGGCTTATAGAGGGTGCGGTAGATTGTATCCTTAGGCACGGTGGTTCGGAGGAAAACATACATCTCGTAAGAGTTCCCGGTTCGTGGGAGATACCCCTTGCGGTTAAGGAGTTGATAAACAGGAAGAGGGTGGACGGTGTGGTGGCTCTGGGGGTTCTTATCAGAGGCCAGACTCCACATTTTGAATACATAGCCAGCGAGGTGGCAAAGGGTCTTGCGGTGATAAGTCTTGAGACAGGAAAGCCCGTTGGCTTCGGCGTTATAACCGCAGATACCCTTGAGCAAGCTATAGAGAGGGCGGGAACTAAGCAGGGTAACAAAGGTTGGGAGGCGTCGCTTTCGGTAATAGAGATGGTGAACCTCCTGAGGAGCTTTTAATGTTATACAAACCTAAGGCGAGGAGGGATGCTTTTATTATTCTCTACCAGTGGGATGTGAAGGGAGAGCCCATTGAAAAGCTAACAGAAGAATACATAACCACGAATAACATAAAACTCTATGAGCGTAGGAGGTATGTTAGAAAGTTGGTTGACGCTTTTACCAAGCACGCAGTTGACATAGACAAAATGATAGGAGACTTCTCTGAAAAGTGGGACATAGACAGAGTGGGTTTTATAGAGAGAAACGTGTTAAGGGTTGCCCTCGCAGAGCTCCTATACATCTCACCTAAAAACCTAAAGCCAGTGGTTAACGATTACATAAAGATAGCCCAAAAGTATGCAGGTAGAAGTTGTGCCAAGTTCGTCAACGGTATATTGGGTAGAGTTCTGAGGGAAAAACTTAGCAAACAGGAATAGTGGAGCTCCTTTAACAGTGCTTTTAGCCTTAATCCGTCAGTTTGCTTAAAGAATGTGATATAATAAGAAAAGACTAATTAAGGAGGTAGAAGATGGAACTCGAGCAGAGGATAAGGGAAATCATAGCAGACCAGCTGGGTGTTGAGGTGGATAAGCTAAATCCTAACGCAAGGTTTGTGGAGGACTTGGGGGCTGACTCACTTGACGTGGTTGAGCTGGTTATGGCTTTTGAGGAAGAGTTCGGTATTGAAATTCCTGACGAGGATGCGGAGAAAATAAGAACCGTGGGGGATGTGTTTAACTACCTAAGGGATAGAGTAAAGACGTAATGCGCCGGGTTGTGGTAACTGGTCTCGGTGTGGTCACACCCATCGGGACTGGGGTGGAGAAGTTTTGGTCTAATCTAATAGCGGGTGTAAGCGGTATAGATACCATAAAAAGGTTTGACCCTGTAGAGGTAGGTCTTACCGTTCACATAGCGGGTGAGGTCAAAGACTTTGAACCAGAAAAGTATTTTGACAAAAAGGATGCACAGAAGGTTTCAGAGTTTATAAAGTTCGCGGTAGCGGCCTCAGAAGAGGCAATAAAAGACGGCGGTCTACTGGAATCAAGGGTAGACCCTTACAAGATAGGTGTGATAATTGGCACTGGCATAGGTGGTCTCAGAGACATAGAAGAACAGCAAAAGGTTCTTATGGAAAAGGGTCCCAGAAGGGTATCTCCCTTCTTTATACCTTACGGCATATCCAACATGGCAAGCGGTCTGGTTGCCATAAGATATGGCTTCAAAGGACCTAACTACTGCGTGGTGTCCGCCTGCGCTACGGGTAATCATGCCATAGGTGATGCCATGAGGCTCATACAGAAAGGAGACATAGACGTAGCCATAGCTGGTGGTTGTGAAAGTGCCATAACTCCCTTAGGCGTGGCTGGTTTTGCGGTGATGAGAGCTCTATCTACGAGAAACCACGAGCCTCAAAAGGCATCAAGACCCTTTGACATGGAAAGGGACGGCTTTGTAATGGGTGAGGGGGCTGGTGTATTGGTGCTTGAGGAATACGAGCATGCAAAGGCAAGGGGTGCAAAGATATACGCAGAGCTGGTAGGCTACGGGGCGACTGATGATGCCTACCACATAACCGCACCATGCGTAGACGGTGAAGGAGCTTACATGTGTATGAAGCTTGCCCTCGAGGATGCGCGTATAAGACCTGAGGAGGTGGAATACATTAACGCTCACGGCACTTCCACGCCTCTTAACGACAAGTCAGAGACGTTAGCCATAAAAAGGCTCTTTGGGGAGCATGCTTACAGGCTAAGGGTGAGCTCTAATAAGTCTATGATAGGTCATCTTTTGGGTGCGGCTGGTGCGGTAGAGGCGGTTGCTACCGTAAAAACTGTTAGCACTGGCATTATCCCACCTACCATAAACCTTGAGAAACCTGACCCCGAGTGTGACCTTGACTACGTGCCTAACAAGGCTATAGAGTATCCCGTTAACTACGCACTTTCCAACTCCTTTGGCTTTGGTGGAACAAATGCATGCCTTGTATTCAAAAGAGTTTGAAGTCCTTCAGGAAGAAATAGGCTACCGCTTTAAAGACCCAAAAATTCTCCTGCAAGCTCTTACTCATAAATCCTATGCAGGAGAGCACGGGCTAAAGAGCTACGAAACCTTAGAGTTCCTCGGAGATGCTCTAATAAACCTTTTTGTGGTAGACCTGTTGACCTCCGAGTTTCCTCATACTTCAGAGGGAGAGCTGGCTATGATGAAGTCCTACTTTGTTAGCGAGGAGTATTTGTGTAGGCTTGCGGAGGAGCTCTCCATGGACCAGCTCATACTACTGAGCGGTAGGAGAAGGAACGGCCACGTAAGCGCTTCCATATTGGCAGACACCTTTGAAGCACTCTGGGCTGCTATATACATAGACTGTGGTAGGTCTGTTGATACAGTCAAATCTCTTTTTAACAAACTTTACAGATACAAAATAGTAAACTCTGTCAAGGAGAAGGAATACAAAAAAGACTACAAAACCCTTCTTCAGGAAGAGACACAAAGAAGATGGAAGGAAAGACCAACATACAGAGTGGTTAGCGTGGAAGGTCCTCATCACGACAGGCTGTTTGAAGTGGAGTGTAGCATAAGAGAATTTAGAGCAAGCGCAAAGGGTAGGAGCAAAAAGTCCGCTCAACAGATGGCCGCTAAAAGAGTCTTGGAGCTTATTCTATCTTCTGAAAACTGATGTTGTAAAGCCTCCTGTTGAACTCCATTCCGTGAATTATCAGCTCTTTGTATACTTTCATGGGTGTTAGCACCTTGCGAACCTTACAAAACTCCTCGGATATTGCTATTATGTCTTCCAAGGCACGGTATACGAGTTGTAGCTTTGAGTTTATAGAGTTTCCCACGTCAAGTCTTTCTATGTCCCGGGCGAGCTCCTCGGGCAGTGTGGACAGAAAGGTTATGTCAAAGTTAAACACTTCATAAAGGTCATACAGTTCCTCTACAGCCTCTGATATGCTCGAGAGCAGTTCATTCTTTATCTTTTTAAGAGCTTCTCGGTAAATTTCCAACTCCTCTCTGGACAGGCACGCTTGAGCTATAAGGTCCATTTCCTCTATGTCCGCTTTTATCTCCTTGCCTAAGGTCTCAAGCATTTGAAGGTTAAACCTTATGAGCCTATCCTGAACTAAAAGAGCTCCCAAGACTTCTGACTTTTCCATTTATCTCCTCCACATAGCTTATACCCATGCCTCTTAGCTCTTCTCTAAAGCTCTCTATTAAAATATATCCCTGTTTTGAAAGTATACTCTTAACCTTTTTGTTTATCCTCTCTCCGTGCGAGTCAAGGTCAAAAAGGAGTATAACCTTTTCAAAGCCTTCGAGCAGGTCTGGTAGGTCTGTGAACCTTTTGCCCTCAAGGGTATGCACGTTCCTTACACCGTAATTTTGCAACGCCTCCCTGTCCCTTTTACCCTCCACTAAGACCACAGCCTCCTGAGAAGCCTTCCTTAGCTCGTCCATCCAATTTTTGAGCATCACCTTTGAAAATATGACCGTTGAAATGAAAAGTTCAAGGTGTTATAATCTTTTCATTCCATGGAAGTCATAGCAGTTCCCATAGAAGAAGAGGTAAAGCAATCCTACATAGACTACGCCATGTCTGTTATAGTGGGCAGGGCTATACCAGATGTGAGAGACGGTCTAAAGCCCGTCCACAGAAGGATACTCTACTCAATGCACGAGATGGGTCTTTATCCAGAAAAGTCTTTTGTCAAAAGTGCAAGGATAGTTGGTGCGGTGTTGGGTTACTACCATCCACACGGCGACCAAGCGGTTTATGAAGCTTTAGTGCGTATGGCTCAAGACTTTAACATGAACTACCCTTTAATAATAGGTCAGGGCAACTTTGGTTCTGTGGATGGAGACCCGCCCGCCGCCATGAGGTATACGGAGGCTAAGCTATCCAAGTATGCGGTAAAGCTTCTTGAGGACATAGATAAAAACACGGTGGACTTTGTTCCCAACTTTGACGGCTCTACCTTAGAGCCATCCGTCCTCCCTGCACGGTTTCCCAACCTTCTTTGTAACGGCACGAGTGGTATAGCGGTAGGTCTTGCCACATCCATACCACCCCACAACCTAAAAGAGGTCTGTCAGGCTCTCATAGAGCTCGCCAAAAAACCCGACCTTTCTACGGAGGAAATACTCAAGCATATAAAAGGACCAGACTTTCCCACTGGTGGCGTGGTGGAGAACTACAAAGAGCTCTTGGAGTTTTACGAAAAGGGTAAGGGACAGGTTAGGATAAGGGCTAAGGCTCACGTGGAAAAAGTTCAAGGAGGAAGGGAGCAGATAGTAATTACAGAACTTCCCTATCAGGTAAACAAGGCGGAGCTGGTAAAACGCATAGCGGAGCTTGCGAGGGAGGGTAAGCTAAAAGAGATATCGGACATAAGGGACGAGTCAGACAAAGAAGGTATAAGAATAGTTATAGAGCTAAAGCGTGAGGCGGTAGGGCAGAAGGTGGTGGAAAAACTTTACAGATATACTTCTTTGAGAAAAAACTTCCCCCTTAACTTTGTGGTTTTAATTGACGGCGAGCCCAAGCTGGTGGGCATAAAGACCCTTCTTCAGGAGTTTATGAACCACAGGCTTGAGGTTATACTCAGAAGGTCTAAATTTTTCCTCGCAAAGGCAAAGGAGAGGCTTCATATAGTTGAAGGGCTTTTGATAGCCCTAAACCACTTAGACCAAGTTATACAGGACATAAGGAGCTCCTCTGACCCGCGAGAGGCAAAAGAAAGACTGGTAGGTAAGTATAGGCTCACTCAGGCTCAAGCGGAGGCGGTGCTTGACATGAGACTTCAAAGGCTTACCTCCTTAGAGAGGAACAAACTGCAGGAAGAGGAGAAGGAACTCAGACATAAAATAGAGTATTACACCAGACTGGTAGAGAGTGAGGAAGAGCGCATAAAGGTTTTTGTGGAGGAGATGCAAGAGCTTTCAAACAGCTTTAGCTCACCCAGAAGAACTTTGGTAGAGGGTCTGGAGGACGCTCAAGAGGGAAGCCTCACGGTGGTTGTATACGCAAAGGGTAAAGTTACGCCCCTTGAAGCTATAGAAGAGGGTGAGGAGGTGGTCAACGTTCTTGAAGTGCGCTTCACCGACGGTCTTTTTATGTTGTCTGATAAAGGAAAGGTTTATTGGATAGCAGGTTCTCAGGCTTTAAAAGGTAGCGTTCTTGCCCTAAAAGATAGCGAGGAAAGGATAATGGGTGCTTTTGTGCGCTCGGGTATGGAGGGTAGAATACTTTTAGCCACTGAGAAAGGTTATGTAAAGAAGGTGCCACTGGTTGATTTTGAATACAGGTCTCAAGGCATGCAGGTTATAAAGTTCACAGAAGAGGACAAAGTAGTCAAAGTGGTGCAAGCACCAGATGAAGGAGACCTACTCTTGTTTACGCAGAGAGGGAGACTTCTAAGGTTTCCTGTTAGCGAAGTTCCACCTGCCACGCCGGGCTCAAAGGGAGTTCTGGGTATAAAGTTAGAAGAAGGAGACAAAGTTGTGGGTATAAGGGCTATGAAAGATGCGGAGCATCTTCTTATAATAACAGACAAAGGCTGTGTGAAAAAGATACATTCCAATGAGGTTCCTCAAAGAGGAAGGGCTACCAAAGGTGTGGCAGTATTGGGTTCAGCCAGAGAACGCCTTTTAGACGTCATACCAATCTCTGGAGCTATAGAGTTGATGTTAGCCACGAGTTCAGGGAAGGTTTTCTACGATAGGGTATTGGAAGGAGATTTAATCCTTAGCAAGTTGGAACATACCGCAAAGAAAAGATGGGACATAGGAGAGGATGTGCTTGTAAGAGTGGTGGTAAAAAAGCTCAATCCGTGCCTCGTATAGTGTTGACGGGAATGTTTTAAATCCTACCAAAGCAAGAAAGACAAGGTTTATAACATACAAGACACAAAAACTCATGCTTAAACAAGAAGCGAACGCAAGATATACCTATACGCCGAGTGAGAGATAAGGATAACACTAATGCTCCCGTGCTTAAAAATGCTCGCCCATGCCTTATGTTAAACAGCTTCTATTTATCATCTGAGAATGCTTTAAATTCTTCCAAAGCAGAGAATACAGGATTTATAATTTACACACCGTAGAGAGTAGTGTCTCAAAAGGTAGCAAACATATTAGAAAGTTAGTAGCATAGTCTCACAACCAAAAACCATCAGCAAGAAGACCAAACAGACCACATGACTGCTATTTTAGAGTGTGAAGCAAGCATAAGGTTTATTCTGTGGAACTTGGCAATGCCTTCAGAGCTGAGCTTTTTTATGTTTTTCCACATTTGGTGTATGCCTATAAGACAATTCTCAAACATTCCCTTTATCAGCTTGACCCCATGCTTGGATAGTGGTAAGATATTATAACCATGAAGCTATATATGATAGGTCTTGGGAGGATGGGTCTTGGTATGTCAAAAAGGCTCGTTAAGAAAGGTCATCAGGTAATAGGCTACGACGTTGGTACTCAAACAAGGGAGAAAGCAAAGGAACACATAGGAGTTATAGAGAGCCTTGAGGCGCTGAGGGAAGAGGTTCAAAAGGTTATATGGCTTATGGTTCCTCACGTGGCGGTAGATGAAGTTATTCAGAGTCTTAAACCATACCTCAAAGAGGGCGACATCGTTATAGACGGAGGCAACAGCTACTACAAAGACTCCCAACGCAGGGCGGAGAGTTTAAAGGCTATGGGTGTTTACTTCTTAGACACTGGCGTGAGCGGTGGTGTGTACGGTGAGGAGTTGGGATACTGCCTTATGGTAGGTGGAGAAAGGTCAGCCTTTGAAAGAGCGGAAGAGCTCTTTAGAGACCTTTCTTACGAGGGCGTGGGTTATGCCTATCTGGGACCTTCTGGTGCTGGGCACTTTGCTAAGATGGTGCATAACGGTATAGAGTATGCCTTCATGCAGGCTATAGGTGAAGGGTTTGAGCTTTTAAAAGAGAGTGGTTTTGGGTATGACCTTAAAGAAGTCGCTAGGATATACAACACTGGCAGTGTAATAAGGAGCTGGCTTATGGAGCTTACCCAGAAGGTCTTTGAGGACTTTGGTAACTTGGAAGCTCTCAAGCCTTATGTGGAAGACACGGGAGAAGGTCGCTGGACCGTGGAAGAGGCTATAAATAGAGCAGTGCCAGTGCCTACCATAGCGGAGGCTCTTTTTGCACGCTTTAGGTCAAGACAGGAAAAGTCTTTCAGAGATAGGTTGTTAGCAGGTCTGAGATACGAGTTTGGAAGGCACGAGGTAAAGAGGGAATAGGATGGAAGAGTTTTTGTATTCAGTGAATAGCGTAAGGGACATAATAGTAGACCTTATAAAACAAAATGGCAAATAAATCCTTTTCCTTGTTCATCCTTGGTGGTACTGGAGACTTAGCTAAGAAAAAGCTATTTCCTTCCATATCAAGGCTTTACGCTAACGGCTATCTACAAAACCTTGATAAAGTCTATTCCCTTGCGAGGAGTAAACAAGAAGACTGGGAGCAGGTGGTATGCCAGCTGGATGCAGGTCTTGGTAAGCTGTGCCACTTTATACCCTTTGACGTTAGAGATTGGAACTCTTATGCTGAGCTGGATAAGGTCATAAAAGACCTAAAAGGTCAGGAGCTTATCTTCTTTCTATCCATAAGCCCTTATCTTTTTGAAGATGCCATTAGAAACCTTGGAAAGCTTCTTAGGAATTATACCAATCCCAGAAAGATAGTGATAGAAAAGCCCTTTGGTTTTGACCTAAAATCCGCACAGAAACTGAATGACCTACTGTATAGATACTTTATAGAGGAAGAGATATACCGCATAGACCACTTTTTAGGTAAAGATACCGTGCAGAACATATTTTCTCTTAGGTTTTCCAACACCATATTTGAAGGCATATGGAACAGAAACTTTATAGACCATGTGCAGATTGTAGCCTTAGAAAAGGTGGGCGTGGAAGGTAGAGGAGAGTTTTACGACAAGGTAGGTGCAATAAGAGATATGCTTCAAAACCATATGCTTCAGATGCTCGCCTTTATCGCCATGGAACCGCCGGCTTACATGTCAGAGAAGTTTATAAGGGACGAAAAGGTAAAAGTTCTTAAAAACACTCACATTCAAAAGCTTATAAGAGGTAGGTATGAAGGCTATCTTCAAGATGTAGGTGTTGATGGTTCAACCACAGAGACCTTTGTATGCGCCCAAGTTAGTGTGGATAACTTTCGCTGGCACGAAGTGCCCTTTTACCTGATGACGGGAAAAGCCCTTGCGGAGAAGCTGACGCAGATAACCATAGTTTTAAAAGAAATACCTCAGAGCTTTACCAAGCTCTTAGAATGCAGACCGCATCAGAACAGGATAAGCTTTCAAATGGCACCTCAGAGCAAGCTCACTATAACCTTTGAGTTGAGACCACCTACAGGAAGGTTTATGGCTTGCCCCGTGGAAACTTCCATGGAATATCTTTTCCCTTCAGAGTTTCAGGAGGCATACGAAGTGCTCCTTCTTGATGTAGTGGAAGGAGACCAGTCCCTTTTCATAAGAGGTGATGAAATAGAAGCCCTATGGGAGGTAGTTATGCCCTATCTTGACCAAAAGGACACGCCTTTCATATATCCAAAGGGCATAAAAATTCCAAAGCCTGCTGAGGATTTTCTAAAAACTTCTGAAAAAAGCTGGTTTCTTTGATTTACGGTTAACGCTAAGGTTCAACTGTTTAATAAGTCTCCTGCAATCCACTCACAGATGCTTTACTCTGAAACTTTAAGTGGCTAAAAATCAAGCTTCAGAGAACATTTTTTGTGGGCAAGCTTTTGCTGACTTTCAATCTAAGACCAAATGAGCTATCGCTTCAATGTGGTAAGTGTTTGGAAAGTTGTCCACCATACGCAAGCTTTCTATTTTGTATCCTCCTTCGAGAAAAACCTTTAGGTCTCTTGCCAGTGTGGTAGGCTCGCAGGATACGTAGACTATACGGTTTGGCTTGTTTTTCAGAACCAGCTTAGCCTCCCCTCCTGACAAACCTGACCTTGGAGGGTCAAGGAAGAGCAAGTCTATTACTTCTCCCGCATGCCTTTTAATAGCTTCGGTGCTAATTTCGTAATTGAAGCTCACATTCTCCACGCAGTTTATCTTTGCGTTATACTCCGCATCCTTTATGGCGGACCTGTTGCTGTCATAAGCTACCACAAACTTGGAATTCTTAGACAGGGGAAGGCTGAAAAATCCCACGCCACAGTGCAACTCTAAAACCTTGTTAAAGCTTGCCTTTAGAAGCGCAGAGGCTATAAACCTATCCCACAGCAGGTAGTTAATCTGAAGGAAAGAATCCATGCATACCCTGTAGCGATAAGAGCTCGCCTCTATAAACGAGAAGTTCCTACCTATGTGGTATACCTCACCCTCTCCGTATACACCGATACCCACCACCTTTTTTGGAAGTATGGTATTTTTCAGCTTCCTTATTTTATCCCTCGGAGGTGTATTATCACACAAAAGCTTTACGAGGAACTCGTCTTCGTTGGGTGAGTATAACACATGAACTTCTTTAACGGTCTGTATCTTCCTTAATAGCTCTCTGAGAGCTGGAAGAAGTTGATTTATTGCGGGATGCACAAGTAGGCAGTTTTCCACCTGAATAAGGCTATGGCTCTTACGTTTGAAAAAACCCAGCCTCCCCCTATCCACTTTAAACTGAGCCCTTATACGATAACCAAACTCCTCCGCATACAGTGAACTTTCTAAGTTTTTAATCTCAATCTTTCCTATTCTTTTTAAAGTGTCAAGAAGCATGTCCTCCTTTGCCCTTATCTGTTCAGCGTAGTCCAAATGCTGAAGCTGACAGCCTCCGCATTCTTGATAGTAAGGACAAGGTGCGTCCCTTCTGACCGAGGAGGGCAGAACTACCCTCTTTGTTCTGGCAAGAAAGTAATCCTTATTTTCCCGATAAACCTCCGCATCCACCACTTCACTAGGGAGTGCATAGTCCACGAAGACGCTTTTACCTTCCACGTGAGCCAGACCGTAGCCTCCGTATACTAGCTTTTTTACAGGGAGGTTTTTAAGAGTTTTCATCTTAGCTTCATCATCTTGTCAAAGTCCTCTTCAGACATTACGTCTATGTGCCAGCCGGTAAGTTTGTTGGCAAGTTTCACGTTTACACCATGCCTACCTATGGCAGAAGATAGCTTTTCTTTTGGAACTGCCACATCCGCTCTTTTGTTTTTCCTGTCTATTCTTATCCTTGAAACTGGCACGGGAGATAGACTTTTCTTTATTAGCTCCTCTTCGTTTTCTGACCATCTTATAACATCTATTTTTTCACCAGAGAGCTCCTCAGACACGGGTGTTATCCTTGAACCTCTTACCCCTACCACCACACCTACAGGGTCAATCTTGGTATCCTGCGTATCCACGATGATTTTTGCCCTTTCGCCCGGTTCACGAACCACATTACTTATGACAACTTCTCCCCTGCTGACCTCAGGCACTTCATGTTCTATAAGCTTTTTTAAGAACTTTGGATGTGTTCTTGAAAGGATAAGCTCGTAACCGCCCCTTTTCCTTTTCACGCTAAGCAGTAAAGCCCTAAGTTTTGAACCGACCTTGTACTCTTCTTTTCTTATCTGTTCCTTCTTTGGTAGTATGGCACTGATCTTGCCAAGGTCTACTATTAAGTCTCCTTCTTCAGTTATTCTTCTTACTATGCCAAAGACTATTTCTCCTTCCATTTCAAGATATTCCAGATAACCCCTTTCTTCCTCCGCCCTTTCTAACTCCTTAAGAAACTCCTCCTTTGCAGCATGAGCCGCTATCCTGTTTACATCCTCTGGGGATATTTCTAACGGAAACTTTGCCTCCTCATCCCTTTTTCTCCTTACTAAGTAAACACTTATATTGTCATCTTCCAAATTAACCTCGAGCTCGTCTTTTATTCTTCTGTCCTTTCTTATGGCAGTAGCTATAGCATTCTTTAAAGACCTTTCCACAATCCACTCAGGCAAGTTCTTATCCTTTGCTACCTGTTCTATTAGTTTTTTAAGATTTTTTACCATTTTTCCAGCTCCAAGTTTGCCCGTGCTATTGAAGAAAGGGGAATGTAATAGTCTTTATCATTCTCTTTTACATGAAGAATTCCTTCTGTAACCCCTTTTATGTATCCTTTAATCTCCCTTTTACCATCCACAGTCTCCCTTAGCACAAGCCTAACAAATCTACCGTTAAAAAATTCAAAATGAGATGGTTTGGTAAGCTCTCTAGTAAGCCCTGGGGACGAAACTTCCAGCATGTAAGATACTGGTATTAAATCTTCCACATCAAGAAGCGCACCTATCCTTTTGCTTACTTCCTCGCAGTCTCCCAAGGTTATGCCTCCCTCTTTATCCAGAATAATTCTCAATACCCACCCTCTCTCCGATTTAAACTCTACGTCAAAAAGCCTATATCCCATGCTCTCCACTATGGGTTCTACGAGCTCCTTTACCTTCTCCGCAATTAGTTTTTCTTGCACTTGCATAGTTTTACAATTATAGCACTGGTACAACACACAGTGTGAGAAATGCTTTCTCACCGAGAGAATAAATCTTCGTTGCTAATTTGTTTCATGTCTACAGTTCCTATTTCTATAGTCATTTATTCAACTACAGAAACAGGTCTCGCAGGTAGAGGGACTATAGACTCCTCTATGAACCGCCTGAGAACGTTCTTAGCACCTACAACGTCCGCATCTTCTCGGTGTACACATCGCAGGCACTTAAAAATATCTCCATTGCGGTTCAACTTGTCCTAATAGCCACACTCAGAACAAGTCCTGCTCGTGTATTGCGGTGGAACTGTGTGCCACTGGACGCCAGCTACCTCACACAGCTCCTTTATTCTCTTGAGAACATAGCCATATATCCAGTGGTTAAACTTCCTATTTACCGACTTAGCCCACTTCCCTTTCTTGCCCTTTTTGAGAGCTTTAGGCTCTTCTATCACCGGACTAAAAGTGCCGTTTATAACCTTTTTCAAAATCCTGTTTATCTCAGTCTTCAGAAAGTGCTTTTTCTGCTTCCAGTTTTTTGAACCTTGTTTCTTTTTGTCTATCTTCTCTATGACTTCCTTTAAGTTGTCACCGTAAACTTCTCCGTCAGAAGTAGCAACAAGCTTCCTTTAGCCTACGTCCATTCCTTTTGGTTCTTTCTCTTTGAGTTCTACGGTCTTTTTAAAGCTCAGCTTTGCATACCACTTACCGTCTTTGTGCAAAATTTCAACAAACGGACGCAGTTCCCAGTTCTCAAAGTATTCTTTTGCATATTCATAGTTTTTAATTGGATATTCTATCCACTCTTGCGTCTCTGGGTCTCTTAGTTTTAGCCAAAAATCAAAAGAGTTATTGCCCTTCTCAAGCTTGAAAAATCTCTCGTCCAGTTTCATGGAAGTCTTTTTAATCTCGGGCTTTTTGAGTTCTTTGTTCTTGTGCTTCTTCTTGAGCTTGAAGTAGCTTTTGAGAATTGCCTTTGACTGCTGTAAGGCGCATCCCTTGTATCTGGCTGACAAGAAAGAACCTACAGGACACGTTTTGACTTCTTGATAGTCTGGTATTCTGTTCTGGGCTATTCCAATGTCGATAAAGTGTTGCATTACTTCCTTGTAAGCATTGCAAAGCCTTTGAAGAGAACTCTTTTTCCCACTATTGGCAAACTCAAGAGAAAACAAAAGACTTCTGGTAATTTCCTTATTTGTGGACACTGCCTGTCGCTCTGCGATAGCTCATACCCATCTTCCTTGCCCAATCAGAGAGCTTCATAGAGAGAAATATAAAACTAACATCTATATTTGTTAAGAAGCATCTATGAAGTTAAATATTAGTAACCAATACTTTATATTTCTCGCCCCATTCATTAGAAGGTAGGTGCAAGTGAATATCCCTCTGAGAATGTTTTAACTTCTTCTGGAGTAGTAAATGTTGTTACTGTTTTGTCGCAACCCCACACAGTGGGATTAAAACTATTTATTAAAGAGAGCCAATTCGGAACATACTTTTACGGGTCGCAACCCCACACAGTGGGATTAAAACCCGTCAGGGCTACCTCTTTGAAAGCCTTGTCAGGTCTGATTTTTAGCATACCCCCACCCCTTTCAAATGCATGCAAATTTTCTCGAAGCGGAGGTAATGCATTTTTTTAAAACCGCATGAATATAACACAAAAATACACCTCAACCTCTCTAAGGAAACAACACCCTATTCAGTTGCCAAGATGTCAAGGGACTGCAACAGCCCCTCATTTACATTGTTATATAGCATAACACAAGGAAAACGGAAAGTCAAGAGGGTAGGTTAAAGTGTTCAGCGGTCAAACCTAAAACTTTAAGCTTTAATGAGTGCTAAATTTCAGGCTATGTTTTCAAAATCCACATGTGGTTTAAAGGTCCGTGCCCCTTGCCTAAAGGTAGGGAGTGCTCTATGGCACCCTGTATGTATTCCTTAGCTTTTCCTACCGCTGACTTTAAAGCATACCCTTTAGCTAGGTAGGCAGTTATGGCGGAGGAGAAGGTGCATCCCGTGCCGTGTGTGTTTTTTGTTTTTACCAACCTTCCTCTAAAGTATTCAAAGGAAGTGCCGTCGTAGAAAACATCTACCGCCTCGTCGCCTTCCATGTGTCCACCTTTGACCACTACCGCAGAACAGCCGAGCGAGTGTATGTGCTTGCAGGCTTTTTCCATATCCTCAATGCCTTTTATGCTAAAACCGCAAAGTTCCTCCGCTTCTGGGATGTTGGGTGTTACAAGCGTTGCAAGTGGTAAGAGCTCTTTTATCAATGTTTCTCTGGCTGACTGTCTTAGCAACGGGTCTCCAGACTTAGCCCTCATAACAGGGTCAAGCACAAAGTTGGTTAGCTTAAATTCTCTTATGGCTTTTGCGACGGATTGGGTAATGTCTTCCCTTGAGAGCATACCAGTCTTGCAAGCGTCCACCCCTATGTCTTCTACTACAACTTTTATCTGGTCGTAGACCGCCTGAGCTGGCATGTCCACCACATAGGAGACACCCTGAGTGTTTTGAACTGTAACTGAAGTTATGGCACACATACCGTATACACCAAGCACTGTAAAGGTTTTTATGTCCGCTTGGATGCCTGCGCCTCCACCACTATCAGAACCCGCTATGGTTAAAGCCTTTCTAACCATTAGAAAAAGAATCCTATAACAAAGTGTATCTTACTTTTTGACGTATCGCCAGGAACTTTTTTCGTTTTAAAAGCCCAATCTAACTTTATAGGTGCTATAGGTGTTACAAACCTTATACCAAAACCGTAACCTCCCCTCAGGTTTTGAGACTTAAGCTCTTCCCACTTTTCAAAACCAAGACCAGTATCGTAGAAGACCGCGCCGTAAACAAGGTTTCTGTGTAGTGGATAGTTTAGCTCAGTGGAAAACAAAAACTGCTTTTTTGAACCTATAGGGTCTAAGGTTTTAGGGTCAAGGCGACCGGCGTAGCCATACCTGTATCCCCTTATAGTAAAGTCTCCACCTACGAAGAACTTTTCGTCAATAGGCACTTTTTTGCCACCGTAAGCCTCTACAAGACCCAAAACACCTTTTAGAGATAGTATCGTCTCAGTGTCAAACCAGTCATCCTTGAAAAAGTGCTGATGAGATAGGGCTATCCTGGTAAACTTTTCATTACCACCAAGCACTGGAACTGCTAAAGAGTAGCCCACCTCAGAAAGAGAACCTTGGGACGGAAACAGGTAGTTGTCCCTCGAGTCCCTTGCAATACCAAGGATGAACTTTCTTGACTGTCTCTCACCTTCCTGCTCTTTTACAAAAGGTGATGCCAAGACGGATATGTTGCTGTATTTGACCCTTTGAAGGCTAAAGCCACCGCTTACTTTCCAAAACTCCGCAAACTCCCTTGAAAGAGTCAAGTCAAAACCCGTCCTATCTACGGTGTAAGTGGAATATTCTATTCTTTTCTCGTAAACAGAACCGGTAAGGTCCATAGGCTTGTTAAGAAACCACTTTTTAGTGTAAGAAAAGGCGTTATCTCTGTATCTGCTTCCGTAGGAGAAGGATAAGCCTATTACGTCGCCCGTGCCACGAAAGTTGCCCTTACGAATGGATACAAAACCAGAAAGCCCAGTTACTTGATTGTAGGCAACACCTACGGAGAACTGACCAGTGAACCTCTCCCTTACCTTGACGGTAAAGTCCCAAGCTTTGCCCTCAGAAGGAAAAGGCTCTAAGGTAACATCCTGATAGTAGCCGTGAGATAGTATTCTTGACCTTGACCTTTCCATCTCCTTCAAGTTTGCCAACTCACCCTCTTGAAACCTTAGCTCCCTTCTTACCACATAATCTCTGGATTCATAGTTTCCCTGAACCTGTATCCTGTTCACATACACTGGGTCTCCTTCTTCAATACTCAGCAAAAGACTTACCTTCTTACCCTCTGTGTCTACTTTTACCTTTTCGTCCACATAGACATTAAGAAAGCCCAACTCAGAATACTTCCTCTTTATGTTTGCCTTTACTCTCTCCACCAGTTCCTTTCGGTAGTATCCTCCCTTGTTCTTTCTCATAGGCTCACGGGTTAGCTCAGAGTAAGTAAACAAAGTGTTGCCTTCTAACTTTAGCTCTGATAGTTTGTAGCGTGGACCCTCTTGTATGTTTATGGTTATGGTGTATCTCTCCTCTTCCTTTTCAACTTTGTATTCCACCTTTACTTCAAGAAAGCCCTCGGAGACGTAAAAATCTTTAAGTTTTTTTATGTCCTCCTTTAACACTTCTTCGCTGTATGGTGGCTTGAACCTTAAGACCAATACGCTAACGGGCTTTGTTTCCATAATACCTAAGAGCCTTCGCCCGCTAAAGCTTTTGTTGCCAACAAAGTCTATCCTCCGCACGTATTCAGGCTTACCCTCCTCTATGGTGTATACCACCTTTGAAGCACCCTTCTTAGGAACAAGTTTGTAGCTTACTTGAACGTTGGGATATCCTTCCTTCACATAAGCCTCTACTATCCTTCTCCTTATAGTCTCTAACTCCTCTTGCGTTAAAACTCTACCAAGTCTGAGTTTTCTCTGTATTTCCAGCTTTTCTTCTATGGCTGGTGAAGACGTGTAGTCTCTTAGCACTTCCTCGGGCTCTATCTTTCCTATCTCCGTTTCTATGCCTATCTTTTTCTCCAAGTCCTCAGACCTTATTTTTTTGTTGCCTTCAAACTCTATCTTGTATATCACAGGCAAGTCAACCACCTTGTATGTGAGCTTAACCTTACCCTCCGAGCTCTCTTGGTAAACCTCCACTTGGTCGAAAAAGCCAGTTCTATACAGTCGCCTTATACTTTCCCTGACTATGTCCGTGCTGTATAGACTACCCTGACGCAGGTTTATAATGCCAAGGATAACATCCTCGGGTATATACCTCGCCCCTTCTATTTCAATGCGGTCTATTACCTCCGCAAAAGAAAGGCTAAGAAGGAATAACGACAGAAAAAACGCCCTAAAGGATAACCACATCCCTTTCACCACTTTCCACTTTACCACAGACAAAGGCATCCTCCAAAACACTAAGAGTTCTACTCACCCAACCCTCCTCCAACACTAACATAAAGCCAAAACCCCAGTTAAAGGGTTTAAACATCTCCTCCTTACGCACCTTTCCTAAGTCCGCAATCCATGTAAAGGTTGGGTTGTTAGGTAATAGAGAAGAGTCTACTACCGCTCTACAACCTTCTGGAAGAATTCTTATTAGGTTTCCCGGCACGCCTCCACCAGTTATGTGTGCCATACCCTTGATTTCCACCCCAGAAGCTTTCAGCAACTTAACCTCCTCTGTGTAAATTCTGGTAGGCTCTAAAAGCACTTCCCAAACAGGCTTTTTAAACTCGTGCGCATAATCCTCGTAGGATATACCCCTTGCCTCAAGCACCTTTCTTATAAGGCTGTATCCGTTGCTATGAAAACCACTGGAAGGCAAGCCAAGTATAACATCCCCAGGTTTTATATTCCTACCAGTTATAAGGCTTTCCTTTTCACACGCGCCCACGCAAAAACCCGCCAAGTCGTAAACCCCATCTGGGTAAAAGTCTGGCATCTCCGCAGTTTCTCCACCTACAAGTGGAACGCCCGCCATTCTACAACCTTCTACAATACCGTCCATTAGCCTTTTGAGAACCTCAAGGTCTATCCTACCAGTGGCTATGTAGTCAAGAAAACCCAAGGGCTCCGCACCGGTGGTAATAAGGTCGTTTACGTTCATAGCCACCAAGTCTATGCCTACCGTGTGATGCACACCTACCTTCTGGGCTATTTTCAACTTCGTTCCCACGCCGTCTGCGGTAAGCATCAGAACCGGGTTTTTGTAGCTTTTTAGCTCCACACCGCTGGCAAAGGCACCGAAGAGATGCACTTGCCCGGGCAGAGAACGCACTCTATCCTTTATGTATTCCACAAAGGCATCCGCCCTCTGTATGCTAACACCTGCCTTTTCATAAGTCCATTCATCCATGGAAGTAAAACTCCTCAATGGTAGTGTATATGGGTCCTATTGCGGTTAAAGAGCTCTTTATAAGAGCCACTCTGTCCACTAAGTCCTCTCCAAAAAAGGTGTTTTCGTGCTGACGCAAAAGCTCCTTAAGAGCCTTTTTTTCAAACTCCTTTATCCTACAAACCGTCACATGAGGATGGAAAGGCTTACCTTCGTCCT